>JBEVIK010000305.1:0-9201 GCA_040510715.1 Candidatus Limnocylindrales bacterium | reverse complement strand
CCGAACTCCTCTACGAAGCGGGCGTGGTCGATCATCAGCCACACCAGGTGGGATGGGTCGTAGTTGAGCCCGATGGTGTCGCCCCACTGCTCGAGGATGCGCCGCCAGATGCGCGGGCTCCATGCGATGTTGTGACCCGCCGGCCACTCGTCGTCCGAGAAGATCATGGGGCAGTTCTCGATCGTCAGCCGGACCCCATGATCGTTCGCAACGGCAACGATATCGGGCCAGACCTTGAGCGCCTCGTCCCAGTTGCGGTCGAGGGTGAGCTTCCCGTCGCCACCCATGAACGTGTTCACGAAGGGCACGCCCATCTTCTGCGCGGCCGCGATGACCAGTCGCAGGTGGTCGATCACGGATCGTCGGTGCTCGGGGTCCGGATGGAGCGGGTTGGGGTAGAACCCGAGACCGGAGATGGTCAGCCCCAGTCCTTCGATCTCGTCCACGATGTCGCGCGCCTGGGTGTCCGAGAGGGTGGCGACATCGATGTGCGAGGTCCCCGCGTACCGCCGCGTGGGACCGGACGCCCGAGGCCAGCATGCGATCTCGAGGCTCTCGAAGCCGTTCTCGGCGGTCCAGCGGGCGACGTCCATGAGTGGCGTCTCGGGGAATGGGGCCGTCAGCAGGCCGAGCTTCATCGGTTCGATCCTCAGGTGATGGCGGGCGTGGCGGTCCGAACGGGCGCGACGTCCACCCAGCGACCCTCGCGGGCGGAGCGCTGGACCGCGTCGCCCAGGACCATCTCGTGGTGTCCGTCCGCGAACGTGGCGAAGGTGGGGTGCTCGGGCATCCGCCCAGCGTCGATGGCGGCGTAGATGGCTCGGAACAGCGCGTGGAACGTGTCCCCGAAGCCTTCGACATGGCCGCCGGGCAGGCTCGCGGCCGCGGTGCCGACCTCGTTCATGAGCGCCGGGCCTCGCTGCAGGATCTCGTTCGGCCGGTCCCGGTGCCCCAGCCACAGGTGGTCGGGTGTCTCGGAGTCCCAGGACGCGGACCCGCGGCTGCCGTCGACCTCGTACTGGAGCGAGTTCTTGCGACCGGCGCTCACCTGGCTGATGGACACGGACCCCCGAGCGCCGTTGGCGAAGCGGAGCAGCAGCAGGGCGATGTCGTCGGTGGTCATCTCGCGTGCGATGGTGTCGGTGGCACGCTCGGTGGAGAACGTCTCGACGGGGCCCGTGGGTGCATGGCGCACCGGGATGGCGGTGACGAGCTCCGCGAGGACCGCGGTCACGGGCGAGCCCGTGATGAAGCTGACCAGGTCCACCCAATGGGTGCCGATGTCACCGAAGGCGCGCAGGTCGCCGCCCTCCGCGGGGTCGAGGCGCCAGTTCCAGTCCGTGTCCAGGAACAGCCAGTCCTGGAAGTAGCGACCGGTCACCAGCCGGATGTCCCCCAGCTCCCCCGCGGCGATGGCGCCATGGAGGTGCTGGTTGAGGGGGTAGAACCGGATGTTGTAGTTGACCGCACAGATGCGGTCGCTCGCCTCGGCCAGCGCGACCAGCTCGGCGGACTGCTCCGATGTCACCGCGAGGGGCTTCTCGCACACCACGTGCCGTCCCGCGGCGAGGATCGCCTTGACCTGCGGGTGGTGGAGATGGTTGGGGGACGTGACATGGACCACTTCGACCGCCGGGTCATCCAGCAGCTCCTCGAGGCTGGCGTAGGCGCGCGGGACACCGAGCCGGCCGGCGCGCGCCGACGCACGATCGGGCGATGAGCCCAGGATGCCGTGCACGGTGACGCCCAGTCGCCGCAGCGCCTCGACATGGACCGTGCCGATGAACCCGGAGCCGATGACCGCCGCCCCGGCCCGGCGCGTGGATGTCATGACCAGGACCGCCCTCCTCGGAACGGATATTACCTTCGGTTCGTCGAAAGCAAAAGTCCCTCCTTCGGCGGTCCGAAGTCAGGTCACGCGGGTCAGCCGATGATCGACGTCGGCAGGTAGCAGGTCACGATCCAGGCGGGCTGGTCCACGACCTCGCTGATACGCAGATCCGCGGCGACCGAGCACAGCAGGTAGGCATCGATGGGCGCGAGGCCGAGCCGGACCCCGAGGCGGTCGATCATGCGCCGGACGGCGTCACGGGCGGCCTCGAAGAGCTCGGGTCCGACGCCGTCGGTCGCGATCCACCCCGCGGTGTTGGTGGAGGCGCCCAGGGGGCCTGGGGTCTCGAACTCCGGTGCGGTCACGTGGATGTCGCGCCGGATCGTCAGGCGGACGCTCACCCGGACGGGTGTCTCGATCGCGGTGCCGCATACCTCCCCGTCGCCCTGCGCCGCGTGCCCATCGCCGAGGCTGAACAGCCCCCCCGGCGCCTGGATCGGGAGCCACAGCCGGGTGCCGCGGGTGATGTGCCGGGTGTCCATGTTGCCGCCCGTCTCGGAGGGCGGGATGGTGCTGCGCGGCGGGCCGCTGGGCGCGACCCCGAGCTCGCCGCAGAAGGGCGCGAGCGGGATGCTGATGCCCGGCAGGAACGCCGCGGCGCCATGGGCGAGGCGCGTGATACGGAGCGCGGCCTCCGGGAACTCATCGGCGAGCAGACCGAAGCCGGGGATCGCAGCGGTCCAGCCCCAGTCCGCCGGCTCGACCTCCAGCAGCTCCACCTCGAGCGTGTCGCCCGGCTGCGCACCGGCGATGGCGATGGGCCCGGCGACCTGGTCGACCTGTGCGAAGTCGAGCGTGGCCAGGTCATCGACGGTGGAGGCCGAGGTGATCTGCCCGCACGAGGCATCGAGGACATCGAAGGTCACCACATCGCCCGATCCGATCTCGAGCGCCGGCGGGATGGCGGCATCCCATGCGAGGTGCCACGTGTCCCGACCGATATGCGCCACGTCCACCTCCCGCGCTCAGCCAGCCGACAGCCAGCAGCGGCTGGCGCGTCCGCCGTCCAGTGTGACGAAGGGCGGCGTGGTCTCGCAACGCTCGAACCGGTGAGGGCAGCGGTCGCGGAACGAGCAGCCCTCACCCTCGGCGATCGACGCACGGATCTCGCCCCGTGCTCGCTCGGCTCGTGGCAGGCCGGATCCCCGGGAGATCTCGCCGGGGATCGCTGCGAGCAGCGCCCTGGTGTAGGGGTGTTGCGGGTCGTCGAAGATCGCGTCCACGGGTCCCTCCTCCACGATCCGCCCGAGATACATCACCGACACCCGGTCGGCGGTGTGGTGCACCACCGACAGGTCGTGGGCCACGAACAGGTACGCCAGGCCGTGCTCCTCCTGGAGGTCCTCGAGCAGGTTGATGATCTGGGCCTGGACCGACACATCCAGCGCTGACACCGGCTCATCGAGCACCAGCAGCTCGGGGTCGACCGCGAGCGCCCGGGCGATTCCGACCCGCTGCCGCTGGCCGCCGGACAGCTCGTGCGGGTAGCGCCGGGCGTGCTCCGGCCCGAGTCCGACGTCACGCAGGAGTGCCGTCACTCGCTCGCGCCTCGCGCTGCCGGACTCTCCGATCCGGTGCACGTCGAGCACTTCGAGCAACGTGTCCGCGACCGTGATCCGCGGGTTGAGCGACGAGTACGGGTCCTGGAAGACGATCTGGATCCGGCGACGGAGGCGTCGCACCTGGTCGGGTGGCGCCGCCAGCACATCCATGCCGTCGAACTCGACCCTGCCCGTGGCCGGCACCAGCCGGAGGATCGCCCTCGCGATGGTGGTCTTGCCACTCCCCGACTCGCCCACCAGCGCCAGCGTCTCACCCCGTGCGACCGACAGGCTGACCCCGCGCACAGCGGTGAACGAGGCGGCCGGACGCCCCGACACCCGGTCGAGCACGCTCCGTCCCCGGCTGAACATGACCACCATGTCCTCCACGCTCAGCAGCGCCGTCATGCGGCGCCTTCCCAAGTGATGCGCAAGGTGCCGTCAGCGAGCTCCCCGCTCCGGTGGCAGCCAGCCAAGCGTGACGGTCGCACCTCGAGCAGCTCCGGTCGCTCGGTCCGGCACCGGTCGAGCGCCACGGGGCACCGATCGGCGAATGGGCAGCCCAGGGGGACCACCGTCGCATCCGGTGGCATGCCCCGGATCTGGGGCAACCGGCGGCGACGCGACGCGATCAACGGGATGCTCGCGGCGAGTCCGGCGGTGTACGGGTGGAGCGGATCCGCCAGCAGGTCGGCGACGGCACCCTGCTCGGCGACCCGTCCCGCGTACAGCACCACCGCCCGCTCGCACAGCTCGCGGACAACGCCCAGGTCATGGGTGATGAACAGCAGCGCCATGCCTCGCTGCCGGACGAGGGTACGTAACAGGTCGAGGATCTGGGCCTGGACCGTGACATCCAGGGCGGTGGTCGGCTCATCGGCGATGAGGAGCTCGGGTTCGCAGGCGAGCGCCATCGCGATCATCACCCGCTGGCGCATCCCGCCCGACAGCTCGTGGGGGTAGCGATCCAGCACCGTGGCCGGGTCCGGCAGACCGACCGCCTCGAACAGCTCCAGGGTGCGGGAGCGTGCGGCCCCGCGCGACAGTCGGAGGTGGAACCGAAGCGCCTCGGCGACCTGCTCTCCAGCCTTGTACAGGGGATCGAGCGCCGTCAGCGGGTCCTGGAAGATCATCGCGATCTGCTCGCCACGGACACGTCGGTAGCGGGACTCCGACAGCCCGATCAGCTCGCCACCCGCGAACCGGATGCTGCCGGCCACGCGGCTGGTCCGCGGTGGCAGCAGCCCCATCACCGCCCGGCTGGTGACGCTCTTGCCCGACCCGGACTCACCGACCAGGCCCACGATCTCGCCCGGGCGCACGTCGAGGTCGATGCCATTGACCGCATGGACGGATCCGCCGACGGTACGAAAGGTCACCGTCAGTCCGCGCACCTCGAGCAGGCTGCTCATCGCTCGCGCTCCCGCGGATCCAACTGTGAGCGCAGGCCGTCACCCACCAGGTTGAACGCGACCACCGCGATCATGATCGACAGCCCCGCCGAGAGGGCCGGGATGGCGTTCTGCAGCAGGTAGGACCGCCCGTCCGCCAGCATCGACCCCCAGTCTGGGTCGGGCGGCTGCTGGCCCAGCCCCAGGAAGCTGAGCGCCGCGAGGTCGAGGATCGCGTACGCGAGGTCGATCGATGACTGGACCACGATCGGGCCCACCAGGTTGGGGAGGATGTGGCGGAACACGATCCGCCGGTCCGAGTAGCCGAGGGCCCTGCCCGCGTCCACGTAGGCGAGGTTGCGCTGGACGAGCGTGGTGCTGCGCACCAGGCGTGCCATCGCCGGCACATAGATGATGCCCAGCGCGAGCACCGCGGTCTCCAGCCCCCGCCCGAACGTGGCGACCACGAGGATCGCGAGCAGCAACGCCGGGAACGCGACGAGCGCGTCGAGTGGACGCATGATGATTGCGTCCCGCTTGCCGCCCCAGAACCCAGCGATCAGGCCCAGCGGGATGCCGATCGCGCCGCTCACGATCACCACCACCAATCCGCCGAGCAGCGTCGGCGCGGCGCCGTAGATCACGCGCGCGAGCACATCGCGACCCGGCTTGTCGGTGCCGAGCGGATGATCCGGGCTGGGAGGCAAGAGCGACTGGGTCAGGCTCTGCGCGTTCGGGTCGGCCGAGGTCAGCAGCCATGGGAAGAACGTCGCGATGAGCAGCGGGATGAGCAGCAGCAGGCCGATCAGCGCTGCGCGGTTCCGGACGAGTGGCGCGGCCCTGACCCGTCGTGCAAGCGAAGGGCGGGTGATCGTGGCGGCGGTCATGTGTAGCGGATCCGGGGGTCGATCAGGCCGTACAGCAGGTCCGTGACCAGGTTCAGGAGCACGAACAGGAACGTGAGCATCAGCACCGACGCTTGGATGATCGGGTAGTCACGGTTCTGGATCGCGTCCGTGATCAGCGATCCCAGCCCGCCGAGGCCGAGCGTGTGCTCGACCAGCACGGTCCCCACCACCAGGAACCCCACCTGGAGCGAGATCACGGTGAGCACCGGGATCAGCGCATTGCGCAAGCCGTGCTTGATCAGGATCGTGCGCTCGGGGAGGCCCTTGGCGCGTGCCGCTTCGATGTAGTCCGACGCGAGCACCTCGATCATCGCGCTCCGGGTCATCCGTGACGTGAGCGCGATCATGCCCAGTGCCAGCGCGACTGCCGGCAGGATCAGGTGGCGCAGCTGGTCGAGTGGGTCGCTCCCGCTGCCGAACGCGGGCAGGATGCCCAGCCAGACCGCGAACACCAGCACGCCCAGGATGGCAGTGAAGTAGACGGGCGAGCTGACGCCCACGAACGCGATGAACGACCCTGCGTAGTCGACCGCGGTCTCGCGGCGCCTCGCCTGGAGCACGCCCAGCGGGATCCCGATGGCGATCGCCAGCAGCACGGACAGCGCGACCAGCTCGACCGTGGTCGGCAGGCGGGCGAGGATCAGGTCGCCGACCTCCTGGCGAAGCTTGTAGCTGGTCCCGAAGTCGAGCTGGACCGCGCGTCCCAGCCACGCGAAGTACTGGGTGATGGGGTCACCGTCGAGACCGAACCGGGTCCGGAGCTGGACGATCAGCTCCGGGTCGACCCGCCGCCCTCCGAGCACGATGAGGACCGGGTCGCCCGGCGCGAGCCGAATCAGCCCGAACGTGACGAACGACACCACGAGCAGGATCGGGATCGCGGCCAGCAACCGACGTGCCGCGTAGGCGGCCAACTCAGGGTCCTTCCGTGCTCAGGGTCGGTCGCCCGCCCGTGCGGGGCGGGCGTGCCGGGGTTACTGGGTGACCCAGACGTCCTTGAACAGCGATCCCCAGTACCACAACGGCCCGACCTGGGCGCCCTGGACACGCTCGTTGGTCGCCAGGGGCCAGCCCGGGTTGGTGATCGAGATGAGCGGTGCGTCCTCCGCGATCAGGGCCTGTGCCTCGATCATCAGACGCGAACGCTCGGCGTTGTCGGTGAGCGTGTTCTGCTCCGCGAGCCGTGTGTCGACCTCTGGGTTCGTGTACGCGGATGCGTTGGCACCGCCGGCAGCGATGTTCTCGCTCGCGAAGTTGGGACGCAGGTTGCCGGACGGATCAGGGAAGTCGGAGCCCCAGGCGCCCACGATGATGTCGTAGTCGTCATGCGCGCCGAACTGGAGAGCGATGGCCTCCTGGTATGTGATCTTCTGGGCTTCGATCGTGACGCCCAGCTGGCCCATCACGTCGATGAAGTGCTCTCCGATGCCCTTGATCGAGGGCGTCGACTCGTAGTAGGCGATGGTCTTGCCATTGAGCTGGTCGGCGACCCCAGACTCCTCGAGCAGCTGTCGGGCCTTGTCCAGGTCCTGGTCGTACGCGGGCAGCGCATCCCAGGCAGCCTGCCACTGGTCCTGCTCGAAGGACCACAGGGTCGGGTACACGATCGTCCCCTTGGTGGCGGGTGAGTCGGGCCCGTAGTAGAGCTGGCGCAGACCGGCCTTGTCCACCGCGTATGCCAGCGCCTGGCGCAGCTTGACGTTGTCGAACGGCGCGACCGCGGTGTTGTACGTGATCCACTCGCCGTAGTAGCTGGGGATGAAGCTGAGGTTCACATGCGGGAACCCCTGGACCGTGGCGTACTGGTCGGAGGGCAGGTTGTTGAGCACGAAGTCCAGCTCACCGGTCTCGAGTCCGGCGACACGCGTCGTGGGCTCGGGCAGGATCTTGATGATGACCGAGTCGAGGTAGGGTCCGCCGTTCGCCTTGTTCCAGTAGTCATCATTGCGGACCAGCGTCTGGTGGTCGCCGCTGACCCACTCCTGGAACTTGAATGGCCCCGTGCCGATCGATCCCACACCGGGCGTTCCGTACTGGTCACCGTGCTCTTCAACGAACGCCTGCTTGACGACGTGCGCCGCGGTGGAGGCGAAGGCGTACTGGACCAGCGCGTCGGGCTGGCTCATGGTCACCACCACGGTGTGGTCATCGGGAGCCGTGACATCCGCCACGTTCGCGAGCATCCACCCCACGTACGAGCCCAGCTCTGGGTTCCGGATGCGGTCGAGGCTGAACACGATGTCCTCGACCGTCATGGGTGTCCCGTCGTGGAAGTTGACGCCGTCGCGGATCGTGAAGGTATAGGTCAGGCCGTCATCGCTGACGTTCCAGTCCGACGCGAGGTTGGGGCACAGCTGGGTGTCGTTCTCGCAGAACACCAGCAGCGCCTCGGTGATGCTGGACGTCGCATAGCCCGACACGAAGTCGTAGTCGAACGCAGGGTCGACGGACGTGGGCTCGCCTTCGACCGCCATCGTGATCGTGCCGCCCGGTGTGGGCGTGCCCGGGGACTGGGCGACCGATCCAGCCGGGCCTAGGGTGGCCACGATGCCCAACGCGGTCAACGTGCCGAGCGCCAACGGGCGACGCCAGCCCAGGGATGGGCGTGCCATATCGAGCCTCCTCCTGCGACCCCGGGCTCGAGCGGCGGCCACTGGCGCCCGGGAATCGACGCATCTTACGCGGGCACGGACCCATCCCGGAAGGCCCCTGCTCCCCGTCGACGGTGGCATCATGCGGCCGATGACATCTGCCCCACCCCTCGCGGTCCAGCTCTATTCGCTCCGCGAGGCGGCGGCACATGACCTGCCGGGTGTCCTCGACCAGGTCGCCCGCGCCGGCTTCCTGGGCGTCGAGTACGCGTCGCTACATGACCAGGCGCCCGCGGCCGTCCGCCGCTGGGCCGGCGACCTGGGCCTCGCGGGCGTGGGCATCCATCGCCGGATGCCACCCGGGGCCGAGGGCGAGCGCGTCCTCGACGAGGCCGCCGAGCTGGGCGTGGACACGGTCATCGTGCCGTGGGTCGAGCCACAGCGGTTCGCGACCGACGAGGGCATCGCGGCGCTGGCGGACGAGCTGGCGGGTGCCCGGGCGCAGGCGGCCGCGCGCGGCATCCGGCTGGGCTATCACAACCACGAGTTCGAGCCCGCGGCCCGGGACCCGGCCGGGACGACCGGCCTCGAGCGCCTGTTCGACCTCGCGGGGCCGGAGGTGGTCGCGGAGGTGGACATCTACTGGGCGACCGTGGGTGGCGAGGACCCGGCCGCGCTCATCGGGCGGCTCGGGTCGCGCGTCCGCCTGCTCCACATCAAGGACGGCCCCGCCGATCCCGCGGACCGGGATGCGCCGCAGGTCGCCGTGGGCGCCGGGCGCGTCGATGTGGCCGGGGCGATCGCCGCCGGATCGTCAGCGGAGTGGCACGTGGTCGAGCTCGACCGTTGCGCGACCGACATGATCGAGGCACTGCGTTC
>JBEVIK010000304.1:0-5321 GCA_040510715.1 Candidatus Limnocylindrales bacterium | reverse complement strand
CCATCCCCTGACGGCCCCGAAGGTCTCTGGCCGTGCCATCAACGGGTGGAGCACGGGCTTCACCGGCGGCGTGACCCGCGCGCGACGGACCGGCACGCCCACCCGGAAGCAGGGTCGTGGCGCGACACCCAGGGCGAACCACACATCGGGGGCCGGTGGCTCGAGGTCCACGTCGAGGTCCTCGCGTTCGAGCGCGCTGAACGCGAGCTCGAACAGCATCTCGTGGGCCTGCGCGGGGAGGGGTGCCCAGGCGTGGACCAGGTACCGCGCCCACAGCCGCAGGGGCTCGGGACGGCTGCTGCGCATCGGCGGATGCTGGCGAAGCTCGAGGAGGTACAGCCCGACGCCGGGCGTGCCGACATCCTGCGCACCCGGCGGGTCGAGGGCCACGGGCATGCCCGGCAGCACGCCTTCCGCCCATGTCACGAGATCCAGGTCGGTGGAGTCGATCATCGGCACCCAGCCAAGCCTCCAGCGGCCGGCTCGCGGCCCAGCGTCCCGGCGCGATGGGACTCTAACCGTTGGGTCAACCAGATAGCAACCCTTGGTTTGGGGGTCCTATCGGACCCGCCGACCTCCGCCGCGACCCGAGCGTCAGCCCGGGGGACTCCCGGTCTCGAGGCGGATCGCGGGATGCCCGAAGAACTGGTACGCGAGGTACGTGGACGAGGTCACCCCCGGGTCGTCCCGGAACGCTGCGCGCTCCTGGCGCAGGATCTCGGCCGGGGGCTCGCCGGCGAGGGCCCGCTCGTAGAAGCGGAGCGCGACCTCGCGGGCGATGACATCGTCGATCGACCACAACGGCGCGATGACCGCGGACGCACCCGCGAACAGGAACGCGTCGGCGAGCCCGGCGTAGTCCCCCAGCACGGCCTGGCCGGCGCCGACCTGGCAGGCGTTGAGGAACACGAACGGAGCGGCGCTCATCGGGCTGCCCCGCACCCGGAGCGGGTCGAGCACGAGCCCGTCCACCAGCACGAGCCCGTCCACCGCACCCGTGGGGTCGTACTGCCCGTGGACCGCGAAGTGGAGGACATCGGCGGGCGGATCGCCCTTGACCAGGCGCAGCACGGACTGGCTCACGGCATCCACGGGGGTCGCGCCGTACCTCGTCGCGATCTCGCTGGCCTCCTGTTCGGCGTCGACGAGGCGCTGCCATCCCGCGTGCGCTCCATAGACCCCCGAGACCACCGCGAGCCGGCGCACCGTGAGCGCGGACGGCGGCGGCAGTCGCGGTCGGCGCTGGCCGAGCACCCAGCGGCCCACGGTGGCCTGGGCCGACAGGAACGGCGGCAGGGTGGGGTCGAGCGGCGGGTCGGTGACCGCGAGCTCCCAGGGAACGTACGGCTCCGCGGACAGGAAGAGCACCGTCGGCGGACGCGGCGCGACCCGGGCGGCCACGGCTGCCAGCACGTCCCAGAACGGGGGCGGCAGCTGTTCCGCCACGGTGTAGCCGATCCCCAGCAGGGACTGGTACATGCCCGGCTGGCCCTCGGCCGCGGTCATCGCGTCGACCACCATGCGCAGGAAGCGTCCGGGCTCCGAGCCGATATCGATGGGCATCGGGGCATCCGGCAGCGCGATGGTCGGGTCGGCCGCCAGGAGCTGCAGCAGCATCCGTGATGGCACCGGCGGGTCGGACGGCTCGATGCGGACCGTCAGGTCGGGCGCCACCGCGCCCTGGGGCAGCCCGACATCGACGGCCGGCTGTCGCGGCGGGACGGGAGCCTGGCCGAGGAGCGCGGGGTCCGCGACGACGGCGATGGGCCGTACCGCGAGACCGATGGGCTGGCCGTCGACGGAGTACATGGCCCGGATGGCGCGGGGCATGATGGGCGCGGGTCCGGGCTCGGCGACGAGCGGCAGCGGGACCGCGGGATAGGGGACCTCGCTGGTCACCGGGACATCGATCCGCCAGCTCAGCCCGGGCGCGGCGAGGATGAAGCCATCGGCGACGACCTGCATCGTGAGCACGTAGGGGCCGACGCTCGAGTCCGGTCGGCGCATCGGGCCGCCCACGACCGTGGCATCCGGGGTCGGCGACAGGCCCACCAGCAGCTCGAAGGGCTGGCCGACCGGCACGGCGGGTGGGCAGTCCATGCGGGCATAGCTCTCACGCGGTGGATCGGCTCCCACGTCCATGGCGCCCGCGCCCATGCCGATGCCGCCCATCGCCGGGTCCGGCCGCGGTGCCCGGGGTGGGCGGGCCCGCGCAGGCGAAGGCGGCCGTCCCCTGGCCACCACGCGCGCCGCGCCCTGCCCCACACCGCCGATCGCCCCCGGGACCACCACCCAGGTCGCGAGGCTGGTGGCATCGAGCTGGCTCGCCCCGGACTGCTGGGCGAGGACGAGCAGCCCGGCACCCATCGCTGCGCCCCCCAGGATCGACCCCGCCCACGCGCTGCCACCGCGCAGCGCGGTGACGAGGCTCATGACCGTGACCAGGCCGCCGATGACCAGCACGCTCGCGCCGACCGCGCCCACGACGGTGAGCCACGGCTCGCGTCCCTCGACCCTGACCCAGGCGCTGAGCGGCGGGCAGCCATCGACGGTGGCCACCACCTCGTAGAGGCCCACGCCCGCGACGGCGTAGGGTGCGATGTCGATGACCTCCCGCCAGATGGTCGTGTCGGGCGGCGGCGTGCCCTCCCAGACCAGGAACGAGGCGGGCGCGAACCGCAGCTCCACGCGGGCGAAGGACGGCGGCTGCCGGGTCCGCGCCTCGATGGTGACCTGGTCGTCCACATCCACGCGGATCGCATGCTCGGCATCGACCGCGCTCGCGGTATCGACTCCGTCGATGAGCACCACGCACGCGGCCTGTTGTCGCTGGGCGATGCCCGGGGCAGCGACCACCAACAGCAGCGCCAGGCAGGCGAGCGTGCCCGCCAGGACGATCGCACCAGCGCGGCGGTGCCACATGGACGGGAAGTGAACGCTGTCCGATATCTCGCGTCAAGCAGGATCTGACGAAGCGGTCCTACCAGGTGTCGCGGACCCACGCGTGATCGGGATCGAACGAGACCTTCCAGGCCCGCTCCGGACCGGGTCCCGCCATCACGTTGAGGTAGTACATGTCGTAGCCGGGCGCCGCCATCGCCGGGCCGTGCCAGCCGTGGGGCACCAGCACCGTGTCCCGGTCGCGCACCTCCACGAGCACGTCGACCGGACGCTCGGGCGTGCCGTAGACCCGCTGGTACCCGATCCCCGGGCCCGCCGGCCCGGGACGGATCCCGAAGTGGTAGATCTCCTCGAGCTCGGCTTCGTCGGGCCCCGCCTCGTCATGCTTGTGCGGCGGCCACGAGCTCCAGTTGCCGCCGGGCGTGATGACCTCGACCGCGATGAGGCGGTCCGCCTCGAATGTGTCCGCCGCCGCGAAGTTGCGGACGTACCGGAGCGCCTGGCCGGCGCCTCGCGTCTCCACCGGCACCGCGGTCGCGGGGACGTACCGGAACGGCAGCCGCCGCTCCGCGTGGGCGCTCAGGACCGCGAAGCGACCGCCCTCGTCCGTGTCGATCGCCGCGGACGCTCCCCGCGGGAGGTACACGAAGTCGGTCGGTCCCGCGAACGGGTCCGGGCGGCCGTGGAGCACCGTGACCTCACCCGCACGGGTCACCCGGCATCCCCCTGAGAGGGGCAGGACGATCGCCTCGTCGTGGCCCGTGTCGTACCGGATGCGCCCGCCGGGATCGAGTGCCGCGACCCGCAGCCCGCTCCAGGTCCAGCCGGCCCGCTCTGGCGTCAGCAGCAGCTCCCAGCCGTCGGCCGCCAACGCCCCCGCGGGCCGGTGCAGCCCGGCGGCGGTCACGCGCTCGGACGCTTGTCGGGGTCGGGGATGAGCGTGTCCGTGACCAGCCGGACGAGCTCCTGGCGCGATGCGATGAACGTCCGCAGGGTGCGCGCGGTCGCCCCGAAGCCATCGAACTCGCCGATGGCGAGCCCGTCCGGCTCGAACGCCCGCACGAAGTCGGGCAGGTGGCGCCGCAGGTCATCGAGGTACGCGGCTGCGACGGGCTCGTCGATGCGGGCGCGGACCTCCACGTCCGAGGCGTTGAAGCGCTGCTGCCATGCGAAGGGGAGGGTGATGACGACGTCGCCACCGATGAGCTCCGACCAGTGGTAGTGGTGGCGGATCGCCGCGCCCAGCAGGCGCGCGCGGAACCCGCGGGCCTGGAACTCCCGGTAGGTGCGCTTGAACACGGCGATGCCGCTCCACGGCAAGGCGTCCGGGCTGACGGTCAGGCCATCTCGTTCGACGAGCACGCGGAGCCAGTCCTCGATGCGCCCCATCATCAGGGTCACCACGGGCCCCATCCGGGTGGTGTCGAGGCCTGCCTCGTCTCGGCGTCGGAGGCCACGCTCGATCGCCTCGGCAGCGGCGATGCATTGCGCGGCCGTGAAGCTCACGGTCACGTTGATGCTCACGCCGCGCCACGTTGCCTCTTCGATGGCAGCGACACCGGCCGCGGTCGCGGGGATCTTGACGATCATGTTCGGTGCGAGGGCATCGAAGCGAACGGCCTGGGCCACGATGGCGTCCGATGACCGGTACAGCATCGGGTCCGTCTGCACGGACAGCCGGCCCTGCCGCCCCGCCTGCGCCTCGAACACGGGTTCCAGCGACCGGGCACCCGTGACGGACATCTCCTCGACCACCGCCCACGCGACGTCCTCGGGTGTCGCGGTCGGCCGGTCCGTCGCGATGGTGGCCGCCCTCGCCCTCCAGCGCGCCGGGTCCTTGTTCCAGACGTCGACCACGATGGTCGGGTTGGCGGTCGCGCCCACCGCGCCGTAGGAGAGCGCGTAGGCCAGCTCCTCCTCGGCGCAGGAGTCGTTCCAGATGTCGGTGGGATGGCCGCTCACGGTGCGGCCGAGCGGGCTGTCCGCGCGGGTGAGGGGGATGGACCCCGGCATGGTCATCGTCATCGGTACATCTCCTGGAACCCCGCGGTCGCCACCCGCGATGGGTGATTATCGCCCCAACGGTCAGCGGGTCGAGGGAGGGCAGCATGCGCATCACCGGTGCCGAGGTCATCGTGACCTCTCCTGGGCGGAACTTCGTGACGCTCAAGGTCACCACGGACGAGGGCCTCGCGGGCATCGGCGACGCCACGCTCAATGGCCGCGAGCTGTCGGTGGCGTCCTACCTCCGGGACCATGTCGTGCCGCTGCTGCTCGACCGGGACGCGGGCAGGATCGAGGACACGTGGCAGTACCTGTATCGGGGTGCCTACTGGCGACGCGGGCCCGTGACCATGGCCGCCATCTCGGCGGTGGACATGGCGCTGTGGGACATCAAGGGCAAGGTGGCCGGGTTGCCC
>JBEVIK010000303.1:0-3053 GCA_040510715.1 Candidatus Limnocylindrales bacterium | reverse complement strand
CGTCCGAGAGCGGGGCGGTCCGCTACCCTGTCGTGTCCCATGGATAGCCTGTACCGGGACGAGATCCTGGAGCATTACCGCCGCCCCCACAACTTCGGCACGCTCGAGCACCCGGACGTGTCGTATGAGGGCTCCAACCCGCTGTGCGGCGACCGGATCACGCTCATGCTCGACCTCGATGACACGGGGCACGTGTCGGATGTCGCGTTCACGGGACGCGGCTGCGCCATCAGCCAGGCATCCGCGTCGCTCCTGACCGACACCCTGCGCGGCCGATCGACCGATGACCTGCTGAGCCTGGGCAAGGACGATGTGCTGGACCTGCTGGGGATCGAGATCAGCCCGGCACGGCTCAAGTGCGCGCTGCTCTCCCTCGACACCCTCCAGCGGGCCCTCTCGGAGCGCCCGGAGGCGGCGCAGGAAGCCTAGGTATGAGGCCGCTGTGGTGTACGCGGCCGGCCTGACCGGCGCATCCGTCCTCGTCCCTCGCCCAACCCGCCGGCCGCCGCGGCCGCCGGCACCCCGGAGTCACCGACCATGACCAGCTCCCTGTCAGACCTCCTGCGCGAAGCCCGCGCGGCTGTGCCCGAGGTCGGTCCGGCCGAGGCGGAGCTGCTCGCGGAGCGTGGCGCGCGCCTCGTCGACGTGCGCGAGCGAAGCGAGTGGGACGAGGGTCACATCGGGGGCGCCGCGCACGTCTCGCGGAGCTATCTCGAGCAGCAGATCGAGGGTGTCGTGCCCGACCGGGCCACCCCGGTCGTGCTCTACTGCGCCGGCGGCACCCGGTCCCTCTTCGCGGGGCAGACGCTCCAGGCGATGGGCTACACCGACGTCCGCTCCATGAGCGGCGGCTTCCAGGCCTGGAAGTCGAGCGGCCGCCCCTGGACCGCTCCCGTGGTCCTTTCCCGGGAGCAGAAGCAGCGCTACAGCAGGCACCTCCTGGTCCCCGAGGTGGGTGCCGAGGGTCAGGCGCGATTGCTGGGATCCAAGGTGCTGTTCATCGGCGCCGGTGGCCTCGGCGCACCGGGCCTGCTCTATCTCGCTGCCGCGGGCGTGGGGACCATCGGCATCGTGGACTTCGACACCGTCGACGTGTCCAACCTCCAGCGCCAGGTCATCCACACCACCGACCGCGTCGGGCGCAAGAAGACCGAGTCGGCTGCCGAGGCGATCCGGGCGCTCAACCCGGACGTGACGGTCGTGCCGCACGAGGAGATGCTCACCGACGCCAACGTGGACCGGCTCATCGCGGGCTACGACCTCGTGCTCGACGGGACCGACACCTTCGAGACCCGGTACACCCTCAACGACGCCGCGGTGCGGGCCCGCATCCCGGTGGTCCACGCCTCGGTGTTCCGCTTCGAGGGCCAGCTCACGGTGTTCCAGCCGTTCGAGGGCCCGTGCTATCGATGCCTGTATCCCACGCCGCCGCCGCCCGAGCTGGCACCCGGCTGCTCGGTCGCGGGGGTCCTGGGCGTCGTGCCCGGCATCATGGGCATCCTCCAGGCATCGGAGGCCCTCAAGGTGCTGTTGGGCATCGGCGAGCCTCTCGTGGGGCGGTTGCTGCTCCATGACGCGCTCGACGGCACGTTCTCGGAGCTTCAGCTGCGACGCGATCCCCAGTGCCCGGCGTGCGGTGATGGCGCCCCCATCGCGGCGACCTCAGGCGTGTTCACCCTGGGTGCGGGCGCATGACCGCGGTGCGCATCCCGCCGGTCCTGCGGGCGCAGGTCGGGGGCTCCAAGCAGGTCGAGGTCACGGGCGAGACGGTCGGCCAGGTGCTCGACGCGCTCGTGGGGCTCCATCCTTCGCTGCGCGAGCAGCTGCTGGCCGGCGACGGCGAGCTCAACCGGTTCGTCAACGTGTACGTCAACGGGCGCGATGTCCGGTACGAGCAGGGGCTCGAGACACCCGTGAGCACCGTGGACACGGTCGTGCTGCTGCCCGCCATGGCGGGCGGCTGAGGACCTTCACATGGCCCTGACCCTGGAGCCTTCGGGCAGCCGGGCGCAGCGGGACGCGACCGGTACCGGGCGTGGTGGCCGGTACGAGTCGATCGTCGATGCCATCGGGCATACGCCGCTCGTCGCCATCCCGCGACTGTCACCGAGCCCCGACGTCACGATCCTCGCCAAGCTGGAGGGGCTCAACCCGACCGGTTCGGTCAAGGACCGTATCGCCCGCGCGCTCATCGAGGACCTCGAGGCGACGGGCCGCCTGTCGCCGGACTCGGTCATCCTGGAGCCCACCAGTGGCAACACGGGCATCGCCCTCGCCATGATCGCGCGCCGCAAGGGGTATCGGGTGGCGGTCGTGATGCCCGACAACGTGACCCGGGAGCGACGCCAGCTGCTGCGCCTGTTCGGCGCCGAGATCATCGATTCGCCCGGCCACCTGGGCTCGAACGGTGCCGTCGCGATGGCCCGGGAGCTGGTGGCTCGGGACCCGCGGTACGTGATGCCCTACCAGTACGGCAACCCGGCCAACCCGCTGGCCCACGAGCTGACCACGGCCGAGGAGATCCTCGCCGACTGCCCCGAGATCGACGTGTTCGTGGCGGGGCTGGGTACCGGGGGGACCCTGATGGGCGTCGCTCGGCGGCTCAAGCGCCATCGCGCTGACATCCGGGTCTATGCCGCGGAGCCGTTGCCCGGCGATGCCGTCCAGGGGCTCCGGTCACTCGAGGACGGTTTCATCCCCGAGATCCTCGACCCCTCGCTGCTCGATGGGCGTCTCCTCGTGAGCAATGCCGAGTCCATCGCCGCCCTGCGGGAGCTGACGTTCCAGGAGGGCATCTTCGCGGGCGTGTCGTCCGGCGGCGCCGTCGCGGTGGCGCAGCGCGTCGCGGCCAGCATGGAGCGAGGCACCATCGTGGTGCTGCTCGCGGACGGTGGCTGGAAGTACCTGTCCGAGGATGTCTGGGATCGCGATCTGGGCGACGACCCGGAGGCCATCGACCGGCTCAGTCTCTGGTGAGCGAGGGGAGCGCACGACCGACGCTCCGCTCGTCCGGGTCGGAGCCCGCGACGACGGGCTCGGGGACGGTACCGGCG
>JBEVIK010000302.1:0-9119 GCA_040510715.1 Candidatus Limnocylindrales bacterium | reverse complement strand
CGCCCTGGGTGGCCTGCTCCTGGAACACGAACAGCCCGAGGGTCACGAAGCCCATGTGGCTCACCGAGCTGTACGCGATGAGCTTCTTGAGGTCGGGCTGGACGACGGCCACGATGGCGCCATAGATGATGGCGATGAGCGACAGCACCACGATGATGCCCGCGAGGTCGTGCGCGGCCTGGGGATAGAGCGGCATCGCGAAGCGGATGAAGCCGTAGCCACCCAGCTTGAGCAGGACGCCGGCGAGGATGACCGATCCCGCGGTGGGCGCCTCGACGTGTGCGTCCGGGAGCCAGGTGTGGAATGGGAACATCGGCACCTTGATGGCGAAGGCGAGGAAGAACGCCCCGAACGCCAGGATCCCGAACGTGCCCCCGAACATCGCCTCGTGCTGCACGAGCGTGAGCACGTCGAACGCACCGGTCCAGGTGCCCGTGTTGGTGGAGTACGTGAACGCGGTGGCGAGGATCGCCACGAGCATCAGCAGCGAGCCGACGAGGGTGTACAGGACGAACTTCATCGTGGCGTAGATGCGGTTCGCGCCACCCCAGATGCCGATGATGAGGTACATCGGCACCAGCACGATCTCCCAGAAGATGTAGAACAGGAACATGTCGAGAGCGAGGAACACGCCCAGCATCCCCACCTCGAGCGCGAGGAAGGAGATCATGTATTCCTTCACGCGGCTCTGGATGGGCCCGAAGCTGGCGATGACCGAGATGGTCGTGAGGAGCGTCGTCAGGACCACCAGCAGCAGGCTGATGCCGTCGATGCCCAGCTGGTACTGGATGCCGAAGAACGGGATCCATGCGACCGACTCGTAGAACCGGAACCCGCCAGGGCCGACGGGTGCGGTCCCGAAGGCCACCGCGATGAGCAGAGAGATGCCCAACGCGACGAGGGTCGTGATGAGCGCCACCCGCTTGACCAGGCGCACGTTGTCGCCCGGCACGAACGCGAGCACGAGGGCGCCCACGAGCGGCGCCGCGATGAGCAGCGACAGCATGGGCAGCCCGGACAGGTCGAGGGTCATCGGGTGCTCACCAGCAGCAGGCTCGCCGCGATGACGATGAGCCCGCCCGCGATACCCAAGGCGTAGTTCTGGACGCGGCCCGTCTCGATGTGCCTGATCTCGGCGCCGGCCTTCTGGGTGAGCGATGCGACCCCGTTGACCGTGCCGTCGATGACCCGCACGTCGAACCATGCGAAGGCATCCGCGACCTTGCCGCCGATGCGCACGAACAGCAGGTCGTTGAGCTCGTCGAACCACCACTTGTTGAACGAGCCCTGGTAGAGCCGCGGCGCCCGGGCGGTCAGCTCACGGACCCGGTCCAGGCGAGCACGGACGCCGAAGAACCCGAACAGGCGCCACGCGGCGACCATGCCGATGGTCGCGACCGCCACGCTCACGAGGATGAGCCAGCCATCGATGCCGAACAGCTCATAGGGCTCGGCCTCGACGCCCATCGCCTCGAGCGCGGGATGGAACACCGGCTCCAGCCAGTGGTGGATGGTCGAGTCACCCAGTGGCAGTCCCAGGTAGGCGCCCACGACCACCGACAGGATGGCGAGCAGGATGAGGGGCACGGTCATGGAGGGCGGCGACTCGTGGACGTGCGGCTCGACCTTGGGGTCCACGTGGCTGTCGCCGTAGAACGTCTTGCCCATGAGCCGGAACATGTAGAAGGCGGTCATGAGCGCCACCACGACCCCGGTGAGCCAGACCCACTCGAAGCCGAGCTTGAACGCCTCGGCCAGGATCTCGTCCTTGGAGAAGAAGCCCGCGAGGGGCGGGATGCCCGCGATGGCGAGGGCGCCGATGAGCATCGTCCAGTGGGTGATGGGCATCTTGCGCCGGAGCGCACCCATCCGGTCCATGTCCTGCTCCTCGTGGACACCGTGGATGACCGATCCGGCGCCCAGGAACAGGAGGCCCTTGAACACGCCGTGGGTCATGAGGTGGAAGATGGCTGCCGTCCATGCACCCACGCCCAGCGCCGCGAACATCAAGCCCAGCTGTGACAGCGTGGAATACGCGAGCACGCGCTTGATGTCCTTCTGGGTGAACGCGATGGATGCCGCGAAGATGGCCGTGAAGATGCCGACCGCGGCGACCAGGATGAGCGCCTCGGGCGCCTGTGCGAAGAGCGGGGAGCTGCGCGCCACGAGGTAGACACCCGCGTTGACCATGGTCGCGGCGTGGATGAGGGCGCTCACCGGGGTGGGGCCCTCCATGGCATCGGGGAGCCACACGTGGAGCGGGAACTGGGCGCTCTTGCCCATGGCGCCGCAGAACAGGAGCAGGCAGATGCCGATCATCATCCACTCGCTGATGTGACCGGACGCGAGCTCCTCCGGGAGGAGCGTGAACACCTCGGTGAACGCGACCGTGCCCACCGTGCTCCAGATGGCCATGATGCCCAGCGCGAAGCCGATGTCGCCCACGCGGTTGACCAGGAACGCCTTCTTGTTGGCGAGCGCAGCGGACCGCTTGTGGTACCAGAACCCGATGAGCAGGTAGCTCGACAGCCCCACCAACTCCCAGGCCGCGAACACCAGCAGGTAGTTCGCCGCCAGGACCAGCAGCAGCATGCTGAACATGAACAGGTTGAGGTAGGCGAAGAAGCGGTACCGGTTGGGGTCGTGGGACATGTACCCGATGGAGTACACGTGGACGAGCATGCCCACGGTCGTGACCACCAGCAGCATCACCGCGGTCAGGTTGTCGAGGAACAGCCCGAAGTCCACGTGGAAGGCTCCCGCCGGGATCCATTCGTAGAGCGTGAACTCGATGGCCCCGCCGTGGAACGCGTCGACGATGAGCGCCTGCCACGCGAGCCACGTGGCGATGCCCCACACCACCACGATGGTGGGCACCGCGATGAGCCACGGCCGCGACAGCCGGCGTCCCACGACCGCGGTGAGCACGAAGCCGAGGATGGGCAGCACCAGCAGCAGCGTCATCAGCAGCTGCTCCGTGGAACCCGCGAGGGCGACCGCCTCGACGCCCGCGTGGCCCTCTTCGGCCTGGAAGACGCCCGGCACCGCTACTCCAGCATCGACGAGTACTCGTCGACCAGTGGCGTGCGCCGGTCGCGCAAGGACGGGGGCTTCATTCGCGCATGGACGCGTACTCGTCGACGAGCGGCGTCCTCCTGTTCCGATAGATGGCGATGACGATGGCGAGTCCCACGGTCGCCTCGGCCGCGGCCACCGCCATGACGAACAGCGCGATGACCTGGCCGGCGCCGGCGAGGGCGGGGGTGAACATGCCGAACGCGACGATGGCGAGGTTGACGGCGTTGAGCATGATCTCGACGCTCATGAGCATGGCGATGGCGTTACGGCGGGCGAGGAACCCGAACGTGCCGATGGCGAACATGGCGCAGGCGAGGATGAGGTACGCGTCCAGCGACTGGCTCACGGCTCCTCCGCCCTCGCGGGGCCGGACAATGGGCCGCGCGCGGTGCCGGTCGCCTCGGTCGGGCGGGACTCGCCCGGCTCGGGCATCGCGTCGCGACGGGCGAGGAAGATGCCCCCGATCACGGCTGCCAGGAGCAGCACGCTGATGACCTCGAAGGCGAGCACGTAGTCCTCGAACAGGACGGTGGCGACGTCCCGAGCGCTCTGGACGATGGGCTCGGGCACCGCGTTCGGCCAGGTCGTGAAGGCGATGCTGATGATGAGCAGCACCCCGATGCCGATGGCGGCGAGCGCCGCCGCCCATGCCTGGTGATGGAACACCAGGCGGACCGGTCCCGACTTGGACTGGGTGAGCATGATCGCGAACAGGATGAGCACGCTGATGGCACCCAGGTAGACCAGCACCTGCGCGGCCGCCACGAGCGTGGCGCCCATCAGCGCGTACAGGCCAGCGAGCGCTGCGAAGGCGGCCACCATGAACAGGCCCGAGCGGATGATGTCGCGGCCGATGACCACGAACAGCGCGCTCCCCAGCATCCCGCCCGCGAGCACGAGGAACACCAGGTCGTCCCAGGACCAGCCGAGGAAGGGGATGGTCGGCGGCAGTGCCATGCGGCGGCCGGGCTAGCGGGAGTGCAGGTGGCCCGAGTGGCCACCCCCCGCCACGGGGGCCCCGCCGTTGCCGCTGCCGTTGCCGGCGCCGGGCGGGAGCATCGGCAGCTGCCGTCCCGCGGGGATCGATCGTCCGTCGGCCTGCGCTCGCGCCAGCCAGTCCCGTTCGCGGCGCACGTAGGTCAGCTCGGTGTCGCGGTCGAGCGCGCTGATGGCCAGCAGGTCGATGGTCGGCTCCTGCCGGCTGTCGTGTGCCAGCTCGTAGTCCGGCCCGCAGCGGAGGGCGTCGTAGGGGCAGGCATCGACGCAGATGCCGCACAGGATGCAGCGGCTCTCGTCCACCTCGTACTTCTCGAGCACCCGCGGCTTGGGCATCAGCGCGCCCGTGGGGCAGGTCTCGGCACAGCGCCCGCAGGACACGCAGGGTGTCGTGTTGAGGCTCATGTCGAGCGGGGTCGTGACCAGGGTGTCGAAGCCGGTGCGCATGAAGTCGTAGCACGCGGCACCCACGACCTCCTTGCACACGTTCGCGCAGCGGCCGCAGTCGATGCAGCGGGAGGGCTCGCGCAGGATGAACGCGTGGCTGTCATCCCGGATGTAGTCGTGGTTGGTGCCCGTGAAGCGGTTCTCCGACACGCTCCGGAAGCTGGTCCCGTTGCGCGCCGGCTCGAGCGTCCGGAGGGTGGTGCCGTACTCGATGCCCTGGCGTCGCAGGTCGCAGTAGCCGATGGCCTCGCAGGTGCACTGGAGGCAGCGGGCCGACTCGGCCATCGCCTCCGCCTGGGTGTAGGGGATCTCGTACTCGATGTAGCTCTTGTTGCGCACCTCGGCGGGCATCGCCTTGAGGCGCAGCCGGGGCTCCTTGACCTCGCCCGTGTAGGGCACGATGGACAGGAACTCGGGCTGTGGCTCGGCCAGCGTCTGGCGCGTCCGGATCGCGTCGAGGTCGAGGCCCTTGAGGTAGGCGTCCACGGCGTATGCCGCGCGCCGTCCCTCGGCCACGGCCTGGACGACGGTCGCGGCGCCCGTGCGCACGTCGCCCGTGCCGAAGACGCCCGCGCGTCCCGTCGCGAAGGTCACCGCGTCCGCGCCCAGCCGTCGCTGCTTGGTGGCGCTCACGCCATCCGCGCCGCGCTCGGTCCACCCCAGCTCGGGTCCCTGGCCGATGGCCAGCAGCACCCGGTCGCACTCGATGATGAACTCGGTGCCCGGCATCGGCTCGGGGCGCCGGCGACCCGACGCGTCCGGGGCGCCCAGCGCCATGCGCTGGAACTCCATGCCCGTGACCTTGCCCGCCTCGTCGGTGACCACGCGGGTGGGCGCCGCCTGGAAGATGGCCCGGGCGCCCTCCTCGATCATCTCGTGGACCTCGTTCGCGGCGGGCATGTCCTTCATGTCGCGGCGATAGACGAGCGTGACCTCCTTGGCGCCCTGGCGGACCGAGGTGCGGGAGCAGTCCATGGACGTGAAGCCACCGCCCACGACCACGACGCGCTTCCCCTCATGCCCCGGATAGGGCAGGCCGAGGGTCGCGATGCGCAGGTACTCGAGGCCGTCGAGCACGCCGTCCGCGTCCTCGCCGGGGATGCCCAGCTTGTTGGTGTCGTAGCAGCCGATGGCGACCACGACCGAGTCGAAGCCCTGGTTCTGGAGGTCGCTGATGGTGAAGTCGCGTCCCAGCGCCGCGTCGGTGACGAGCTTGACGCCGAGGTCCCACGCGCCCTGGTACTCGGCTTCGAGGACCTCGACCTTGGGCAGCCGGTACTGGGGGATGCCGTAGCGGAGCATGCCGCCCGCTGCCGGGTCACGCTCGAACACGGTGACCTCGTGGCCGGCGATGGCGAGGTAGTAGGCCGAGGACATGCCCGCGGGCCCCGAGCCGATGACCGCGACCCGCTTGCCCGATGCCGGCTGGACCTCGAACGGCACGGGTGCCTTCTCGCCGAGCGCCTGCGCCTTGAGCACCTGGTCGCCTGCGTACCGGTGGCTGTCGCGGATGGCGATGGCCTCCTCGACCTC
Organism: Candidatus Limnocylindrales bacterium; assembly: GCA_040510715.1. Classification (GTDB taxonomy): domain Bacteria; phylum Chloroflexota; class Limnocylindria; order Limnocylindrales; family CSP1-4; genus JAFMJV01. Next base: position 3,065 of record JBEVIK010000302.1, on the reverse strand, counting down.
GTCCCGCCGGCAGTGCTCCTCGCAGGGCGCCGGGCACACGCGCCCGAGCACGCTCGGGAACGGGATGGTCCGCTTGAAGATGCGCGCGGACTCGACGAAGGACCCCTCGGTGTTGGCCTTCAGGAACCCCGGGATGTCGATATGGCTGGGGCACTTGTTCTGGCAGGGCGGCAGGCAGTACGCGTTGTGGTCGCTGAAGATGAGCTCGAGGTTGGTCTTGCGGACCTGGCGCAGGCGGGGCGTCTGCGTGCGCACCACCATCTCGGGCCCCGCATTCCGCGAGCAGCTGATGGGCGGGGCGTCCTCGCCGTCGACCTCGACCACGCACATCCGGCACGCTCCGAACCCGGGCAGCTTGGGCTCGTAGCACAGGGTGGGGACCTCGATGCCGTTGTCGCGGCAGACCTCGAGGATGGTCTGGCCCTCGCGCCCCGTGAGGGTGCGGCCATCGATCTCGATGGAGAAGGTGGGCGAGACCTGCGGTCGCTGCGGGCTCTGCGTCGTGAGCAGCCGTTCCGCGATCGCGTCGATGGCGTCGTCCCGGAGCGCGGGGAGGGTGTCGGTCATCGGTCGAGGGGTCCCTGGGGTGCGACGAGGGCTTCGGCTCGGACGCTGGTCATCGGTGTGCCACCGCTGCTACCCGGATGGGCTGGCAGACGCCAGCAGGGCAGGTGCCCCGCACGATGTGGTCCTCGAACTCCTGCGCGAAGTATCGCATCCCCGACCGCAGCGGGTTGACCGCCGTGCGCTCGAGACCGCACAGCGCGCCGTCCCGGATGTCGTCCGAGAGGCTGGCGACGAGCGCCGCGTCGGTGGGTCGCGCGCGGCCCGTGCAGAACGCCGCGCCCAGCTCCGCGAGCCGGCGCGTCCCGATGCGGCAGGGGATGGTCTTGCCGCACGCCTCGTCACCGTCGAACCGGGTGAGCAGCGCGGCCAGGTCCACGATGCACGTGGTGTCGTCGATGACCAGCACGGTGCCCGAGCCCAGGATCGCGCCCGCGGCGTCGAGCTCCGCATGGCCCAGGGGCGTGTCCAGCGCATCGGCGGGCAGGAACCCGCCCGTGGGGCCGCCCACGAGCACGGCCTTGAGGCTGCCGGTCGCGCCGCCGCCCGCCTTGTCGATGATTTCCCGCAGCGTCGTACCCATGGGCACCTCGGCGACGCCGGGCTGCTTGACCGCGCCGCTCAGCTGCACGAGCGTGGTGCCCGGCTCGTCGGTGGCACCGATCGCCGCGTATGCACCCGCGCCGTTGGCCACGATCCAGGGCACGGCCGCCAGGGTCTCCACGTTGTTGACGACCGTGGGCTCACCCCACAGGCCCCTGGCATACGGATAGGGGGGGCGCTGGTCGGGCTGGGCCCTGCGGTCCTCGAGCGCCCGCAACAGCACCGTCTCCTCGCCCAGCACGAACGAGCCCGAGAGGGGACGGACCTCGATGCGCAGGGGGCTCCCGGTGCCCATGGCGCGGTCGCCCAGGTAGCCCTTGGCCTCCGCCGCGCTGACCGCGGCGCGCAGCCGCTCGATGGCCACCGTCGCGCGCGCATCGACGGCGATGATGGCGTCGTGCGCACGCACCGCCCACGCGGCGAGGGCGACACCCTCGACCACCGCGTGCGGGTCGGTCTCCATGAGGGTCCGATCCGCCTGGGCACCCGGGTCGGCCTCGAAGCCGTTGGCGACCACGTGGCGCGTACGACCCCGCTCGGCCGCGCAGGCGGCCCACTTGTCACCCGTGGGGTAGCCGCTGCCGCCACGGCCGCGCAGGCCGGCGTTGCGCACGAGCTTGATGACCTGCTCCGGGGCCAGCGTGCCCGCGGCCTGCCGCCAGGCGGTCCAGGCGCCGCTCGCCTCGGCTGCCTCGATGTCGGTCGCCGCGTCGGGCGTGCCGGCCCGGGCGAGCAGGATGGACGGCCAGGACGCGTCGCCCGCGATGACCGCCATCAGGCGATGCCGCCCTGGGGCACGGTCGCGCGCAGCGCCGCCGAGATGGTCGCCGCATCGGTGGCCGTCGCGCGGGGCAGCACGCTGCCGTCCACGATGACTCGCGGCGTGGCGCGTGACTCGCCGCGGCAGTCGGTGGCCTCGAGGCGGACCGCGCCGTCGGGCGAGATGCCGCCGATGTCGGTGGAGAGCTGCTCCCGGAACGCCGCCAGCACGGCGCCCCCACCCAGCACGGTGCACTGGGCGCAGCGGCACACCTGGACCAGGTGCGCGGATGGCGTCTCGAAGCGGAGGTGCGGGTAGCTCGTCGCGATGCCGTACAGCTCGCTGTACCAGGCGCCGGTCCGGAACGCGATGTGCTGGAGGGCCGCGACCGGCAGGTGTCCGTACTCCGCCTGGGTAGCCTCCAGGATGCGCAGCGCGCTCCGGGGCCGGAACCCGTGCTCCGCGAGGATCGCGTCGAGCGGTTCGAGGTCGATGCGTGCGAAGGGCTCGAACGCGGCATCGGGCACGGGCCGGCCCGACCGGCGGAGCGCCGACTCCTCGCGCCGCTCGGCGTACTGCTCGGCGGGGCCCCAGTGGACGTGATACCGCTGGCGCGTGTCCACGCCGCCCATGTCGATGCACTCGATGGGACAGGCCGCTGCGCACTGGAAGCAGGTCTCGCACTTGAGGGTGCCCGCCTCGTCGTAGAGCAGGATGAGCCGCCCGCGATGCCGCGGCGAGATGGGGTTGTGCTCTTCCGGGTACTGGATGGTCTTCTTGGGCCGGAACGCCTGGGCGATCGAGAACAGCAGCCCCTTGGCCACGCCCAGCCCGGGCACGCGGTCGGTCCTCATACCGGGCTCCCGATCTGCTCCAGCACGACGATGGCCGCCGCCGTCACGAAGATGTTGAGCAGCGCCGCGGGCACCAGCCACTTCCAGGCGAAGCCCATCAGCTGGTCGATCCGGACACGCGGCAGTGCGGCCCGGAGGATGACGAAGAACAGGATGAGCGTGATGGTCTTGCCCAGGAACCAGAACAGCCCGATGACCCAATCGAGATCGATGGCGAGGAACGTCAGCAGGGCGCCCATCACGAGCACGTTGAACAGCAGGAACGCGACGACGAGGCTGGTGAG
>JBEVIK010000301.1:0-8426 GCA_040510715.1 Candidatus Limnocylindrales bacterium | reverse complement strand
CATGAGCTGCTCCATAAGATCGTCGAGCGTGGTGCCGAAGCGCTGACGAAACGTCGCGCCGAGCGTCTGGCCGTGGTCGGACAGGACGACGAAGCGATAGGGACGCGGCGCGTCGTCCTCGGCCAGAGCGATGGTGCCCAGCACACGGTCGACCCCGTCGAGGGCCTCCAATGATTCCGCGCGCTGGGGCCCGCTGTGGTGGGCGATCTCGTCGTAGTCGGTGTAGTCCATGTAGATGACCGGCGTCCCCCGCAGCATCTCCTGGATGACGAGGGAGGTCCCCAGGCCGCGCAGGGCCACGTTGGTCGCGGCGCGCACCCAGGGGTACGGGAAGCCCCGGTGGTGACCCATGTGGGGCACGATGCCGGCCCGCTCCTGGCGCCAGTTCTGGACGCGCTCCTTGACCACCTCGGCGAGGTACTTGGCGATCATCGTGATGTAGTTGTACGGGCTCACGAAGAACCAGGAGAACGCGTCACTGTCCCCCAGTCCGCGCTCCTTGACCTTGATGGTGGACATCACGAGGAACGCGCGCTCCGCGTCACCCGTGAAGATGTTGCTGATGCTGGTGCCGCCGGGGCTCAGGAGCCCCTCCCCGTTCGACAGGCGTCGCTCGATCTCGGTCGCGTCCTCGGGGTGGTTGGCGACCAGCAGCCGCCGCTCCTTCTTCTCCCACCAGCGGAAGTTGGGGATGCCGTCGTTGGTGCCATGGAGGATGCCGGCCTGGCTCGCGGGGGTGGTGCTGGGCAGCAGCGCGTTCCAGTGCGCGAGTCGGTGCGATCCGGAGCGGACCCAGCTGGAGATCGTGGGCACACGACCGGCGCGCAGCGCGGCGGACGCGACATCGTGGGACAGGCCGTCGATCTGGATGATCACCAGACCCGGCTCATCGGTTCGCTGGACGCCTTCCTGCCGGCCCACCAGGGATCGCATGAGCGCGCCGTAGTAGGAGTCATCCTCGCCCAGCCCGACCACGGTGCTGATGGCGGCGAGGATGAACCCGAACACGAACGACACGATGAGCGCGCCGATGAAGCCACCCTCGACGTGCACGGCGGGGACGAACGGATCCAGCAGCCAGATGGCGATCGCCTGGATGAGGATGGTCAGGATCGCGAGCACGATCACCGACCAGCGCACGATGAGCGCGAGCAGCACGGGACGGAGGAGCAGGTTGAACGCGGCGAGGAACAGGACGGCGGCCATGGCGCCCCAGAGCCCGTCCACCTGGAGCTGCGGCAGCAGCCACGCGGTGGCCACGAACGCGATGACGCTCACCGCGAACGAGAGCAGCAGGCGCCGGATGAGGGCACGGCGACCCGGTCGCCACTTCCAGAGCAGCGAGAGCTGGGTCCCGTAGAGCTCCCCCAGGAACTGTCGGATCTTCACCCGCCCTCCTTGGCCACCTGCTGCGCGATGCCGGCAGCTCGTCCCGACGGCCCGGTCACCGGTGGAGGCTACAGCACGCGGGGGGCCGCACGGATGCCCCGAAACGGATGGATCCGCTACGCACCGATGTCCGCGGGCGTCCAGCGGTACCACAGCACGGCGACCAGCACCGCGAGGTCGACGACCAGCGCCCCGATGGTGCTGGACGTCGGGAACGCGCTCGGGAAGAGCACGATCCCTGCCAGGGATGCCAGCGACGCGACGAGCGCGAGCGGCGTCCACCAGTCCGACGGCAGCCATCCGAGCACCACGGCTGCCGCCGCAAGGAAGCCGACCATCGCGACCGACCAGAGCGCGAGGCCCAGGAGCCCGGTCACACCAGTCCCAGCGACATCGCCCAGGATCCAGGAGCGACCGTCCCATGCCGGACTCGTGCCACCGATCCTCAGCACCTGGAGGATGCCGATGACATGGCCGATGCCGTGTGCCGCGAGCACGATCGCGATGACCACCTTGAGCATCTCGGCGGCGTCTCCCTGCAGGACCGGGCCGTCGCCGGCATCGTCGTCCGGGTCGCGCGCCACGGGACCTGCCACGCGGACCGATCCCATCGGGCCCTTCGGCCCGCATCGAGCATGCCGCGGAAAGCCGACCTTGACGATCGGAATAGGCCGGTCCTAGAGTCATGCGGCCATGAATCAGGCGCGCAAGGTCGCCTGACCTCCGGCCACGAACCCGGCGGCTCGCCCGTCCATGTGTGGAGTCCCGATTGCGCGCGAGCCCGTCGCAGCCGCTCGTCATGACCGCCGCCCGCCTCGCACGCCGCAGTCCCTGGATGGCGTTTCGCATCGACGGTGATGGCCGGCCGGTGCCGGCGCCCACGGGTGCCGCCGGCGGCTTCCGGTACGGCAGCGTGCTGGATCCAGCGGTCCAGGGAACCGCGCTCGAGATGGTCGCGGAACAGGTCGACCACCAGCCCCGCGTCGTGGCCACCGCGTCCGTGCTCGCGCTCGGCTGGGCGAGTCGGGTCTGGGTGGGCGCCCTGCTGCTCGATCGTCGGGTGCCGCTCGCCACGCTCGCGGACGCCACCACGGAGCTGACCGCCGAGTCGATCGACGGCTCGGTCGTGCTGCCGCACGCCCGGTTCGCGTGCCTCCCCAGCGACCCGGCCGCGGCGCATCCCGACGCGCACGTCGTGACCGACATGGAGGCGCTCCGTCGCACCTTCCACCGTGTCGTGACCGAGGCCCTGCTGGCGCCCGTGATCGAGATCCTCGTGAGCCGCGGCGCGGTGGGCCGCAAGGTGCTCTCGGGCATGATCGGATCGCGCTTCGCGTCCACTGCCGAGGCGATCGCCAGGGGACCTGCGGAGCGACGGGCGATGAGCGCCGAGACGCTCATCCTCGCGGGCGGCCATCCCTGCAGTCGAGGCGCGCCCCCGCTCTTCTTCGAGGAGCGGCGTGGGGGCGGGTTCGCCCTCGAGCACGTCCGCGGCGCCTGCTGCCTGTTCTACGAGCTGCCGGGCGTCGAGAAGTGCGGTGAGCACTGCCCCATCACCCCCGAGGGGCTGGCACGGATGCGCGCGGCGCGCGCGACCGCCTGACGGACCCCTGGCCGGTACCTTCGCGCAGCTGGCGACGACCGCGACGCGCAGAGCGTGCCGCCACCTACACTGCCGCGGTGAGCGACGAGCGTGCCATCGCGGCGGCTGACGGCCTGAGCCTGCGCTACGAGGTGACCCGGCACGGCCCGGTCCGGTCGCTCGAGGAGGCCGCCGCGGCCAGGGGGCTGGCGCCATCCCAGGTCATCAAGACGCTCGTGGTGCGCCTGGCCGAGGACGACTACCGGTTCGTGCTCGTGCCGGGCGGTCGCGAGATCTCGTGGCCCAAGCTGCGGGGCGTCCTGGGCGTGAGCCGGATGTCGATGCCTGCCGCGGACGTGGCGTTCGCGGTCACGGGCTACGAGCGCGGCACCATCACGCCGCTGGGCAGCACCCACGCGTGGCCGGTCATCGCGGACGCGAGCCTGAGCGGCGACGTGTCCATCGGCGGTGGTGCGCATGGCGTCGCACTCACGGTGGATGCCGCGGACCTCGCACGCGTCCTCGGCGCGACCGTCGCGGACGTCACCGACCCGGCCTGAGCCAGGTCACCCGCGGGTCGAGGTCGCGCGCTCGACCTCGGCGCGGATGTGGGCCACACAGGCACGGACCTCGGCGTGGAGGTCCGCCCAGTCGTCGGGAGCCTCTCCCAGGTAGACCGATCGCGCGCGCTCGACCACCCCCCGATGCTCCGCAGCCAGCCTCGCGATCGCCCAGTCCGCCGCGACGTCCTTGGGCGCGATGGCACCGGTCGTCACTGTCAGCCACATCCGTGCGAACGTCAGCACGACGTTCGCCTCGTCGCCCTCGAGATCGCCTTCCAGCGCCGGGATGGCGTCGACCACGGCCTGACGCAGGTCCGCCACCGGCACCGCGTCGATGGCCTCGCTGATGTCGGGCCCGACCAATGGGCGTGCCGACGCCCGGGCCGCGGTCAGCACGATGGCGAGGTCGGGGTTGGGCGAGCTCCAGGGCTCCTCGCCGCGCTCCAGCTCCGAGCGCAGCCAGTCCCCGTACTGCATGTCGAGCGGCGGCGGATACCGCCATGGGCGGACCTGGTCCTGCACCACCACGCTCAGGTCGATGGACCGCGCCGGGCCATCCACGGCATGCCGACCGGAGATGGCCAGGAGCCGCGAGATGATCGAGCGGCGTTCGTCGCGGGTGGTCGGTCGGCGGGTCACCGCGAGCACATCGATGTCGCTCCATGGGTGCAACCCACCCCGGATGGCGGACCCGTGGAGATACGCGCCGATCAGGTCCTCCCCAAGGACCTCCTGGACGATCGCGGATGCCCGGTCAGCCTGCTCCACCATCCTCGACTGGTGGTCAGCCGGCCGTGCGCGGGTTCATCGACCGCCCGTTGCGGTACACCTCCCAGTGCAGGTGCGGACCCGTCGAGTTGCCCGTCGAGCCCATGTAGCCGATGACCTGGCCCTTGCGCACCGTCTGCCCCGCGCGCACCACACGGCGAGACTGGAGGTGGAAGTAGCCGGTGGTGTAGCCGCCGCCGTGGGCGACGATCACCTGGTAGGCGGGATCGTTGTCGTACGGGTTCCAGCCCACGAACGCCACGACGCCGAAGTCGCTCGCCCGGACGGGTGTGCCCAGCCCGTTGGCGATGTCGATGCCGTCGTGGAAATGCTTGCACGACCCGCGACGCGGCTCGAGGTAGAAGCCAGTGCAGCCGTATTCCTGGGTCACCATCCCGGCGGCCGGCCAGCTGAACCGTCCGTACGTGGCGGTGGAGCTGCCGCCGCGCGACCGCTGACGTCGCTCAGCGGCGCGGCGGCGCGCCTCGGCCTGCCGTTGCGCCTGGCGCACGAGCCCCCGGATGCGCCGCTCGAGCTGGTGCTGCGCACGTTCGTGCTGGCGGGCGATCGCCGCGGCCTGCCTGCGGTTGCTTGCGATGCTGCGTGCCCGAGCGAGCTGTCGCCGCTTGAGTGCCTTGACGTTCCGCTCGAGGCGCCGCGCCTTGGCCTTGGCGGCGTTGAGCTCGACGCGCCGCTCGCGAAGCTCCTGCGCGGCCTTCTCCGCGGCTCGTCGCAGCTGGTCGGTGCGATGCCGGGTCGTGGCCTGCATGGCCCGCATCGTGTCCAGGGCGACCTGGTCCTGCTCGATGACCCGCGCCTCCTCGGCGTCCTGTGCCGCGTAGGCCTCGTAGGCGCTGGCGTTGGACAGGATGTCCGCGAACGACGAAGCGTTGAGCACCTGCTCCAGGAGACTGGTCTGGGCGGTCCGCTGGGAGTCGGCAAGGCGCCGCCCGAACGCCTGACGGCGCGCGTCGAGGTCCTCGGCGCCCTGACTGATCTCGAGGTCAAGCAGTGAGAGCGTGGTGTCCAGCTGCCGGATCTCCTCCCGGAGCTGGCGCCCTCGACCTTCCTGGCGCCGGATCGCGGCCGTCGCTGCGGCGATGTCGCGACGCAGCGCCCGCAGGTCATCGCCGATGCCGTCGAGCTGGGCGTTGGTGTTCTGGAGCGCTGACCGGACACGGGCCGCATCGCCGTCGAGGTCGGCGATGAGTCGGTCCTGGCGCGCCATGGCGCCTCGCAACGACGCCTGTCGGCCCCGCGCGGCGGAGAGCCGGTCGGACACGCTGTCGGCGCCCTGGACCGCGCCGGGCAGCGTCGTGACGCCCATGAGCAGGGCGAGCAGGAACGCCAGGAAGAGTCGTGTGCGGTGGGCGTTCCCGGGCCGCGTCTCGATGTTCAGGTCAGGCATGGCTCCGCGACGTTGCAGCCATCGAGCGGCAGGGCCTCCCTCGCTCTCTCGATATGGCTCCGTCCGCAGGGGCACATCCGCGGCAGGATCTAGGAGGGGAGGATACCTGAGGGGCGCAAGTCGAGCGCTCGGCAGCGGTCCCGGCCGATGGTGGAGGATGGTCCTGTGCGCACGATCCCGAGCCGCTCGCGACGAGCCGTGTCCTCGTGAGGTGGCTGGCCGTGGCCGTCGTCGCCGGCCTCGCGACCGGCGCGCTGACCCTCGCCGGGCAGGCCGTCCTGCCGACCGAGGCGAACCGGCTCGCCAACTCCGGTGCCATCTGGGTGAGCGTCGCGTTCGCGGTCGGCTGGCGGGCACCATCCGACGCCATGGCCGCGCTCGCCGGACTGATGGCGCTCGTAGCCGCCCTGGTGGGCTACTTCGTGACGGCTGCGATCGCCCAGGCCGGGGTGTCGGCCTCGACCGTCGCCATATGGGTGGCGGTCGCGCTCATCGGCGGGCCCGTGTTCGGCATCGCCGGCCGGTGGCGCGCGACCGCTCCAGGCTGGCGAGCGGCCATCGCGGTCGCGGCGTTGGGCGCCGTCTACCTGTCCGAGGGGCTGTGGACGCTGTGGGGCATCCCGCACATGGCGCTGGCAGGTTGGGCCAGCGTCGTCGTCGGCTGCCTCATCACCTTGCTCCTTGCCTCGGATCGCGACACGCGCACCCGGGCCTGCCTCCTCCTGGTGCCCTTGACCGCCCTGGGCCTTGCGGGCTACGGCGCCATCGATCTCGTCTTCCGGTCGGTCTGAGCGACCTATCCTCCGAGCCATGGAGACACGCTGGGTCGGGCCTGGTGACGAGGACGTGATCGAGCGGGCGGGCCACCTGTTCGATGAGCTGCCACGGCGCGAGTGGTCAGCCGACTTCCTCGCCCGGCCGGGTCATCACCTGTGCATCGCATTCGTGGGGGAGCAGCCGGCCGGGTTCGTGACCGGGGTCGAGATGACCCACCCCGACAAGGGCACCGAGATGTTCCTGTACGAGCTGGGCGTCGATGAGCCGTTCCGGGGCCAGGGGATCGGCACGGCCCTCGTGCGGGCCCTTTCGGAGCGCGCCCGCGAGTGCGGCTGCACGGGTATGTGGGTGCTCACCGATCGCGACAACCCCGCCGCCCTGGCCACCTATCGCGCCGCGGGAGCGAGCGAGGAGTCGGACCACGTGATGCTCGGCTGGGAGCTCGGGCAAGGCGGCTGATCCAGGGGCGGCCCGCCCGGATCGCGGGAATGGCCGGTCCCGCGTGGCCGATGCGCGGCCGAGGCCGATCGGTGCCGCGGCGCCTATGCTCAGGACATGGCAACGCGCGTCGTCATCCTCGGGGGAGGGTTCGCGGGTGTCAGTACCGCCCAGGCCCTCGTCAAGCGCCTGCGCCGCGAGCGCCGGCTCCTGCGGCCGGGCGCCACGAGCGCCGACCGCGCGGATGGCGTCTCGGTCACGCTCCTCGCCCGGGACAACCACTTCGTGTTCCAGCCGCTGCTCGCGGACATCATCTCGGGCGCCATCGAGACCACCCACGTCGTGGTCCCCCTGCGCCGGATGCTGCGCGACGTCGAGGTCGAGGTCGGCACCGTCGAGTCGGTGGATCCGGTCGCGCGGCAGGTCCATGTCGTCCATCGCCAGTCGGGTCGCCCGTTCACGGTCGGATACGACGCCCTCGTGGTCGCGCTCGGCAGCGTCACCGACTTCCGGGCGGTACCCGGCATGGCCGAGCACGCCCTCGGCGTGCGCACGCTGGGTGATGCGTTCTACCTCCGGAACCGCGCGCTCGCGATGCTCGAGGAGGCCGCCGCGGAGGCCGACGCGGACCGCCGCCGGCAGCTGCTCACGTTCGTGGTCGTGGGTGGCGGCTCGACCGGTGTCGAGGTCGCGGCGGAGCTCCACGACCTGGTCCGGAACGCGCGCCGCACCATGGCCGGCCTGCCCGAGCCCGAGGTGATCCTCGTCCACGCCCAGCCGTTCGTGGTGCCCGAGTTCGGTGACCGGCTGAGCCGATACGCCACGCGCAAGCTGGCGGAGGCCGGGGTCAGGCTCGTCCTCGGCCGCCGCCTCGAGCGGGTGGGCGAGACGAGTGTCGAGCTGGACGATGGGACGGTGATCCCGACCGCGACCGTGGTCAGCTCCGTGGGCAACGCGCCGCACCCGGTCGTGGCGCGCCTCGTGGGCGGCGACGGGTGGATCACGCCCGACGCGACGTTCGCGGTCCCCGGGCTCGCGCGGGTATGGGCGCTGGGTGACAGCGCCTCGATCCAGGACCCGAAGACGGGCCGCCGGATGCCCTCGACGGCGCAGCACGCGATCCGCGAGGGCCCCCAGGCGGCCGCGAACGTGCTGGCGGTCCTCGACGGACGCGAGCCCACCCCGTTCTCGTACGACCAGATGGGCATGCTGGTGTCGCTGGGACGCTACAAGGGCGTGGGCGAGGTGCTGGGCATCAAGGTGTCCGGCTTCGTCGCGTGGTTCATGTGGCGCACCTATTACCTGTTGCGGCTCCCCACCTGGGATCGACGGCTTCGCGTGGCGCTCGACTGGACGCTCGAGCTGCTGCTGGGCCACGACGTCACGGAGATCTCGATGCGTCGCACCCGCACCCGGCCAGGGGAGGCCGGCGGTGAGATCCACGGCGAGCCGGTCTCGGTGGGCGCCCGGCCGGACGCGCAGGACGAGCTGGACATCGGAG
>JBEVIK010000300.1:0-8490 GCA_040510715.1 Candidatus Limnocylindrales bacterium | reverse complement strand
CGGTAGGCGGCCTCGAGGATCTCGACGGTGCGGGCACCCAGCTCAGCGGGTGAGTTGTTGGCGGGCGACCGACCGAGGCCCGCGTCCACCACGGCATCGATGGGTCCCTGGCAGTCGTACAGGCCGGCGTCGGGCTCGAGCGGGATGCGCAGGTCATCCCCCGGGCGGTAGCGCCACAGGATGTTGTCCCGGAGGTCGAGATGGAACTGGCCCTTCGACCCCACGGCGCGGACCTCGACCGCGTGCCGGTTGCCGGCGCCTCCAAGGTGCGACGACGCGCCGCCCATGGTGCCGATGGCCCCATTGGTGAAGCGCATCGACACGGCGTCGTGGAGCTCGACCCTGGCGCCCATGGGCGCGGTCATGAGCGCGAACACATCCTGGCCGCGCAGGTCCGTGAGCCACAGGGCGACACCCAGGAGATGCGTCAACTGCGCCTGGCCGTAGCCGCCGCCGCTCGTCTCCGGGCGCGACCACGTGTCCGCCTGGGGCACGGTCGCCGGGTCCGCGCCCGGGTAGTCGCCCGTCTCCGAGAGCAGCTCTCGGGTCACCGAGTCCATGTGCAGCGAGACATGCTCGATATCGCCGATGCCGTCGTCGTGCATGATCTGGTGCGCCTGGATGACCATCGGGCGGTAGTTCCAGCCGTAGCTCACGAACAGCTGCCGGCCGGTCCGCCGCACGGTGGCGTCGAGCTCCCAGGCGTCCGCGGGATCGATGGTGAAGGGCTTCTCGCACATCACGTGCGCGCCGGCCTCGAGCGCGGCCTTCGCCTGCTCGAAGTGGTAGCCGGGCGGGCTGCCCACGACGACGATGTCGGGCTTCGCGGCGATGACCTCGTGCCAGTCGTCGGTCGCCTGCTGGAACCCGAAGTCGTCCTTGATGCGTCCCAGCAGCTCGGGGTTGCGCCGGTTGACGATGGCGAACTCGACCTCGCCCGCATCCCGTCGACGGACCAGGTTGGGCAGATGCGAGCTGACGGTCCACGAGCCGGCGCCGATGACGCCCAGACGCAGCCTGGCCATGTGGTTCGGTCCTCCTCCGTCCGTGCGGGCCGCGCCCGCCACCGCCCGGGCCGGGGCGGGGTGGAAACGTTTGTCGGATGGTAGCACCGGGCCGTCGCGCGCTACACTGGCTGGAAACGGTGCCAGCCGCTTCGCGCTTGCGGGCGGCGGGACCCGGCCCCGTGTGGGCCGTCGAGGCGGCGACATCGGCGCTCCGTGCCCGGCCACGCGTCCCGGAGCTGCCGACCCGAGGAGGAGCATGAGCAGGATCGCCACGGTCGAGCCCATCCCGGTCAGCTACCCGGAGCCGAACGACTTCAACGCGCTGCGTCACCTGTGCTTGGTCAAGATCACCACCGACGACGGGGTCGTGGGATGGGGGGAGTCCATCACCCAGTTCCCGGAGGCGAACTTCGCGACCAAGGCGATCATCGACGGCATGGCGGAGCGGGTGGTCGGCAAGGACCCGCTCGCCAACATCGCGATCTGGTATGCCATCAAGGACAAGAAGTGGTGGTACGGCTATCGCGGTGGCATCGGGAGCTACGCGGTCGCGGCCATCGACATGGCGCTGTGGGACATCAAGGGCAAGCTCCTCGGCGCGAGCGTCCTCGACCTGCTGGGTGGTGCCGTCCACGAGCGGCTGCCGGTCGTGGCCTCGTGTCATGCCCACTACGAGGACATCGGCCAGATGGTCGAGGAGGCCCAGGAGTGGGTCGCGCCCGGCCTCCAGGGCGTCAAGGTGGGCTTCGGCAAGCGGGGCAACGCGCGGCTGGGCTATGAGCACGACCGGGACGTCGAGTACATCCGGCGGATGCGCGAAGGCCTGGGCCCCGACCAGCTGATCATGATCGACTGCGGCTGGAACGTGAAGTGGGACGTCTCCACCGCGATCCGACGCGTCCAGGCGTTCGAGGAGCACGGCCTCCACTGGATCGAGGAGCCGCTCCTCGAGTGGGACCCCGAGGGCTATCGCAACCTGCGAGACAAGACCACCACGCTCATCGCCTACGGCGAGAAGGAATGGGACCTCGCGGGGTTCCAGCAGCTGCTCGACACGGGCACCGTGGACGTGGTGGGCATCGACCCGGGTCGGGCGGAGGGCATCACCGGCTTCAAGAAGGCGACCCAGCTGGTGGAGCTGGCGCGCCGCCAGTCGAACGCCCATGCCTGGTCGAGCGCCATCTGCTCGGCGGCCAGCCTGGCCATCAGCTTCAGCACGCCCTCGGCGAAGCTGTTCGAGTTCAAGCCCCTCCGCAACCCCATGCAGCACGACCTGGTGACCGAGCCCTTCGAGCACGTGGAGGGCTGGATCCATCCGCCCACCAAGCCGGGGCTCGGCATCGAGGTCATCGAGGACGTGGTGGAGCACTATCGCAGCGAGAAGGTGCTCCAGGACCCGAAGGCGTACGGGGCGATGGCCTGACGGCAGCCCGACCTGGCGGCGGCAGCATCCCGATGGCGGGGCGAGGAGGAGCGGAGATGGCGTGGAGCGTGGGCGCCGGCCTCGATGGCAAGGGCGTCATCGTCACGGGCGCGGCGGGCGGCATCGGCAAGGCGGTCGCGACCGCGTTCTCGGCCACCGGCGCGAGGGTCATGGCGGTGGATCTCGACCAGGCGAAGGTGGACGAGGTGGTCGCGGGGTTCGAGGGAGCCGGCCACCTGGGGGTGGCCGCGGACCTGCGTGACCTCTCGACCCATCAGGGGCTCGTCGATCGGGCGCGCGCGGAGCTGGGCAACCTGTACGTGCTCGCCAACCTGGCCGCGGTGCTGCGACGGCGGGGCAGCGTGGACGAGGTGACCGAGGACGACTGGGATTTCCAGCATGACGTCAACCTCAAGGCCGCGTTCTTCCTGTGCCGTGCCGCGGGCGCCGCGATGATCGAGCAGGGACAGGGAGGCCGGATCATCACGTTCAGCTCGCAGGGCTGGTGGACGGGCGGCTTCGGCGGCTCGGTAGCCTATGCCGCGACCAAGGGCGGCGTCACGAGCATGACCCGCGGGCTCGCCCGGACGTTCGGGCCGCATCGCATCACCGTCAATGCCGTGTCACCGGGGCAGGTCCACACGCCGATGCTCATGACCGGGCTCTCGCCCGAGGTCTACGAGTCCATGAAGAAGCAGACACCCCTGGGATACGTCGCGGAGCCCGAGGAGGTGGCCGGCCCGGTGGTGTTCCTGGCCAGCGACCACGCGCGGTACATCACCGGCTCGACCATCAACGTGTCGGGCGGCTTCCTGATGTACTGAGCCGCTCCATGCGGGTCATGGAGCTCCCGGCGGTGGGAGCGGCGCTCCGGGTGTCGGAGCGGCCCATCCCGCAGCCGGGCCCGGGCGAGGTGCGGGTCCGGGTCGAGGCGTGTGGGGTCTGCGGGTCGGACCACTTCCTCCAGCAGGGCGGCTTCGGGCCGTCGGTGCGGCTACCCGTCGTGCCGGGGCACGAGGCCGCGGGTCGCGTGGATGCGCTGGGCCCCGGAGTGACCGGATGGGCCACCGGCGACCAGGTCGCGATCTACTACATCACGACCCCTGGCGATGACCCGTGGGCCGCCGCGGGGCGGCCCAACATCAGCCCCCGCGTGACGCGCATGGGCGTGGATTCCGATGGCGCCTTCGCGGAATACGTCGTCCGACCGGTCGAGGCGCTCGTGCGGCCCGCCGGACAGGTCCCGCCGGAGGTCCTGGCGGTGCTGACCGACGCGGTGGCCACCCCGCTCCACGGCCTCAAGCGCATCGCCCGCATCCAGCCGGGTGAGTCCCTGGTGGTGCTGGGGGTCGGAGGGCTGGGCTCCAACGCGGTCCAGCTGGGCCGCATCCTCGGGGCACGGGTCATCGCGGTCACGCGCTCGGCGGCCAAGCAGGCGCTGGCCCGCCGGCTGGGCGCGGACGAGGTGGTCGCGGCAGCCGACGTGGACCCGGTGATCGCGGTGCGGGACCTGACCGGTGGCGTTGGCGCGGACGTGGTGCTCCAGCTGGCCGCCGATGCACGCGCGGACGAGCAGGCCATCGCCATGGCCGGACCAGGCGGGCGCGTCGTGCTCATCGGCGCGGCGCTCGAGCCGTTCAGCGTGCGTGCCGCGGAGATCTTCTGGCGCGAGCTGTCGGTGCTCGGGTCACGCGGCTTCGTGCCCGACGACATCCGGGACGCCATCGACCTGTACCTCGAGGGACGGCTCGAGGTGGGGCACCTCGTGGAGCGGACCCGGCCACTGGAGGAGGCCAACGAGGCGCTCGACGACCTGGTCGCGGGCCGCGTCCTTCGGAGCGTGCTGGTGCCGTAGGCTCAGCCGGGGATCGCCTCGACGATCCAGTCCTCCATGCTCGGCATCGCCGCGAGCATCCCCCTCGTGACGGTCACGTTGCCCTCGGCATCCGCCGGTCGGTCCTCCTCGAGACGCAGGGCCATCGTGCGCGGGTCGTGATAGCCGAGGTGGACGGACGCATCGGGCGGGAAGCCCCCGAACCGGACCTCCCGGTAGAGCCGCGGGTCCGAGGCGCCATTGTCGAGCAGCGCAGCGCCTGGGAGGTAGGCCACGAGTCGCCCATCGGCGAGGCGCGCGGCGTGCGGTCGCATGCGGTGGCCGGGCTCGGCCCCGAGCGACACGAGCCCGTTGGCCGGCACCATGCCCGGCCAGGGACGCTCGTCCAGCCATCGCCGAGCGGCGCCCACGTGGGCCGCCCCGGACAGTGCCGCCGCCTCGCGCCACGTGGCATCGCCCCACGAGCCGACCTGGCCCGTGAACGAGCCGTCATTCATGCCCCACAGGCCCTGCGCGCCGTACGTGTGGCCCGCCGCGCCGGCGAGCACCTGCGCCCACCACAGGAAGCGCTGGATGTCGGGCCACGAGGCACCCATGATGCCCTCGTAGCAGACCTCGCCGTTGATGACCGGCTGACGAGGCGTCAAGGCGATGGTCCGGGCGACCGCGTCCATGGTCCCGGGCAGGCTGCCTCGGTCCCAGTGGCCCGTCTGGAGCATCTGGAAGTCCGTGAGGCCCATGTCCGGGAACACGTCGATGGAGGCGTAGGCGTCGACCCCGGGGCTGGGATGGACCGTCATCGGTCGCTGGAACGGATCGACCGCGCGGATGGTCCGAGCGACCTCGGCCCAGCCCGCCGACAGCCGCGCCGCGTGGGTCGGCGTCTCGGGCAGGAACAGCCGGTCGTACCACGGCAGGGACGCCTCGCCGGCCACCACCCACACCACCGGATATGCCGCGTAGCGGGCGACCAGCTCGGTCCAGTGCGCTCGCATCACCTCCACCCCGGCATCGTCGAGGTGGTAGCCCCATGCACCCACGACCACGGGCACCAGCCCGGTCGCGAGGATGATGCGGAGGCGCCGGTCGGCCGCCTCGAAGTACTCCGGTCGGAGCACGGTCCATCCGGGCTCCCACGAGAAGCCACCGACGGTGGCACCGCGCGGCTCGCCCTCACGGACCTCCGGGAGCGGGCCGACCACGAGCTGGACGGCGGTGAAGCCCTGGACCACGCGCTGGATGGCGAGCTCGCGCAGCTCCTCGTCGGTGATGCGGGGTGTGAGCGCGTGCCACCACGTGTCGGCAAGCCACAGGAACGGGGTGCCATCCTCGTGCTCGAAGCGCGTGCCACCCTCCGCGACGCGGATCGGGCCGTGGGCGTCGAGCG
This sequence comes from Candidatus Limnocylindrales bacterium, assembly GCA_040510715.1. GTDB lineage: Bacteria > Chloroflexota > Limnocylindria > Limnocylindrales > CSP1-4 > JAFMJV01. The sequence continues at coordinate 2,839 of JBEVIK010000300.1, read as the reverse complement.
GCCCGTCGCCCGGCCGGTCGAGGACCTCGATGACCTCGTCGGCACCCATCGGACCCCCGCTCGCATCCAGCCATCGGGCGACGTGGCGACCCGGGAGCCCGGAGGCGTAGCGTGCCGCGGGGGCGCCGGAGCTGGTGCGGAACGCCGCGAGTCGCCGGGCGGTGCCCGTCGGATCGGTCACCTCGAGCCACGGGCGGGCACTGCCGGCGCCGAGCGGCTCCAGCCGTCCCGGCCCCTCGAGCTCCGCGACCTCGTGTCGGGCCACCGGACGACTCATGCCGCCGCCCATCGCGCGATCGCGGGGATGAGCACCCCGAACTGCTCCGTCAGCAGGCCCTCGTAGCCACAGCGGGTGCCGTCCCACATCCGCCAGTCCACGCCCGTGGAGCAGCCGCCGAACGCCGAGCCGTCGGCCAGCCTGCCGAGCATCGCCAGGAGCAGCCGATCGGCATCGTCGTGCCGGCCCACCGCCTGCAGCGCCCCGATGAAGTGACGTGCCTGCGACAGCGTGGCGGCCCCGTTCTCGTAGAAGCCGTGGTGCAGGTCCGGCAGGGCCACGGCCATGTCGGCGTCGGGGATGGGCAGGATGTTGCCCGGGAGGCCCAGCTCGAACATGTCGTAGCCCGCGGCATCCAGCGCCCTCCACAGCCGATCGACCATCTCGCGAGCCGTCGCGTCATCGAGGAGCCCAGCGGTCACGGCGGTGCCCGTCACGAACAGGTAGCCGTGGTCGTGCAGGACGCCGTCCTCCGAGGCCCAGCCCGCCAGCCAACCCGTGTCCTCGTTGCGGAACGTGGGCAGGTAGGCAGACCGGAGCCGGTCGGCCCAGTCACGCACCCCCGCGGCGCCGAGTGACGATGACTCGGCGATCGCCGGCGCATCCCGGAGGACCCGCACGAGGCCGTCGTAGAGGAGGGCGTTGAGCCACGCGTCCTTCCAGCCGAACGAGATGATGTCCCACCAGTTGGTGGCCCACTCTCGGTGACCGCTCCGGCCGCGTCGCAGCTCACCCTCGATGAGCCCGTCGCCGTCGACATCGCGCGCCGCGAGGCGGTCGAGGATGCGCGCCAGCCCCTGGGCATGGCCTCGCACCCACGCGGCCCCCGACGGCCGCTGCGCCACCACGCTCGCGGCGAGCAGCATGGCGACATCGGTGTGGATGTACTCGTCCTCCACGCGGCCCTGGTGGAGGGATGTGTGGCCGGCTCCATAACCCGGGCCGTCGAGCAGGTGGCGCTCCATGGAGTCGGTCACGAAGGCGATCGAGGACAGCCCTGGGATCGCGTCGCCGACGGCGACCGCGAGGTACGCCCAGTAGTCCATGCAGAACGTGGCGTGGATCGACGCGTGGTTGTTGGAGAGCGTGGCCGTGTCGAGCCGGAACGAGAGACCGGTCGGCGCCGTGCGCTCGATCGCCGACCGGACGATCGCGGGGGTGTCGGGTCGCAGCGCCGGGATGTCCGGATGGCGGACCCGGAAGGTCACCCTGCCGCTCGCGGTGCCGGGCGTCAGCTCCCAGTCACCGATGGGTCCGGGGACCTCGCCCACCTTGACCTCGAGTGTCGTGCCCAGCTGTGGCCGATACGCGTCGCATCGAAGGAGCACATCACCGGTCGCCTCCACGACGATGCATCCATGACCCGGCGCGTGGAGCAGCACAGGGCCGCTGGCGAGACCCGTCTCGCCGCGTCGGTCGGGCGTGGAGGAGCCGCCGGTGATCGCCGCGGTGGCATCGAACGGCAGCTGCCAGCTCGCCGACTCCGTGGCCCGCGTGCCGGACGCGGACGTGCGCTCGATGTCCAGCGTCAGCCCATCGCGCTCGACCCGCCACGTGAGCCGCCACGCGAGATCGAGGTCGCGCAGCCGCACGTCGTAGTGGACGGTCGCGCCCTCGACGCGGGATGTGCCATCGATGTGCCGCACCTGGGAGCCCAGGGGTTCGATGCCGTCCGGCGCCACGAACCGCGGCCCGTTGGCGAACGCGCCACGCAGCGGATGCTGGGAGTCGATGACCAGGTCGGTGCCCGTGTGCGTGAACAGGACCGCGTGGTGCAGCAGGTCCGTGGTCCGGTCGGGCAGGCCATCAGGGTCGAACGCGAGCCGGGACATCGTGGGCGAGCCGAGGCGGAACCCCACCTCCACGACGGGTGTGCGGTACACCACGGCGCCCGCCTCGAGCCGCGCGGTCACACCGTCCGGGAGCCCGGCCAGATCGACACCCGAGGGATCGAGGAGGGTGTCCCGCTCGTCGATGATCCGATCGGGCTCCGGGCCCTCGATGACCACCCCCCTCTCGGCGAGGTTCCACGATGGCCACCAGTCGTCCACCCAGCTGCGACGGATCTCGACGCGCAGCCCGAGCGCGTCGGCCCACTCGCCCTCGATCCAGCTGATGGGACCATCCCGCAGGGGCGCGTCCGGCAGAGCCGGGATGTCCCGGAGGTCCGCCGCGAGCCGCCATGTCCGGCCGTCCCAGGCATGGACCCGGACATCGCGGACCTGGTCGATCTCGTCGCGGCTCCCGCAGTGGAGATAGCCGAGGCTGGGCCGGACGCCCACGCGCACCGGTCCGGGACGGCGGGCGAGGCCGACCTGCAGGGCGTGGACGGTGCGCCATGGTGGGGCGCCCTCCTCGGTCGGCAGCGGGCCGGTCCACAGCGCGTGGGGCCGGGGTAGGCGTAGGACATGGCTCATGGCTGCCTCCAGTGGCGTGTCACTTGTCGGTGCCCGTGCCGAGCAGGCCGGCCACGATGCGGCGTTGGGCGAGCAGGAACGCGATGACGAGGGGCGCGCTCACGATGACCACGTTGGCGAACACGAGGTTCCATCGGATCTGGAA
>JBEVIK010000299.1:0-12632 GCA_040510715.1 Candidatus Limnocylindrales bacterium | reverse complement strand
AGATAGCCCCGGTCGAACTGCATGCCCTCGACGTACTCGGTCTCGAAGTCCATGGACTTGGACTCCTCGACCGTGATGACGCCGTCCTTGCCGGTCTTGTCGAACACCGACGCGATGAGGTCGCCGATGGCCGAGTCCGCGGCGCTCACGGTCGCGACCTGCGCGATCTCGTCATGGCCCTTGACCGGGATGGCGGCCTTCCGGATGGACTCCGACAGCGCCTTCTCGGCGGCGTCGATGCCGATCTTCATCTGCATCGGGTTGGCGCCCGCGGCGACGTTCTTGAGCCCCTCCGAGATGATGGCGCGGGCCAGCACCGTGGCCGTGGTCGTGCCGTCGCCGGCGACGTCCTCGGTCTTGGTGGCCGCTTCCTTGAGCAGCTGCGCGCCCATGTTCTCGAACGGGTCCGCGAGCTCGATGTCGCGGGCCACGGTGACGCCGTCATGGGTCACGGTCGGCGCGCCGAACTTCTTGTCCAGACCCACGTTGCGGCCCTTGGGGCCGAGCGTCGTGCCGACGGCATCCGCCAATGCGTCGATGCCGCGCTTCAGGGCGCCTCGGGCCTCCTCGTCGTAGCTGATGAGCTTGGCCATGCTGCCAGGTGTCCTCCATCGTGCCGGCCGCTCGGGCCGTCCTGTGATCGCCTGGACCGCACCCGCGGCAGCCATTCGTGGCCTGGGCGGTCCGTCGTGTTGGGCGTCGCCTAGGTTAGCACTCTCGAAGGGAGAGCGCTAACCCCTTCGGGGGAGCCTTGGCGCGCGACGCGCACCACGGATCTCCGCGCTACGCGTGATCACCCCATGGTCACTACGACCGGCGAGCACCCCATCACGTGAGCCTCGGGCCTCACCGACGGTCGACTGCCCACGTTCATGTCGTGATCGACCGCCACGCGAGGGGTTTGGCGTGGCGTCACAGGATCCGGCGGTCGTAGCGACCATCTGGTGGTCGATCGCCCGGCGGGCGGCGATGCCTCGACAGACCCGGATGGACGTCCGGCATACTCGGACGATGCCCTCCCCCAACGCGGACCACCCGGCCCGATCCATCGAGACGGCGGAGCTCCTGGCCGTCGGCGCGGAGCTCCTGGTGGGAGACACGCGAGACACCAACTCGGGGGACCTCGCGCGGGAGCTGACCTCGCTGGGCGTGGAGGTGGCGCGCGTGACGGACCTCCCCGACCGCCTCGAGGTGGTCGCGGGGGCACTCACCGATGCGCTCGGGCGCGTGGACCTCGTGGTCACCACGGGCGGTCTGGGCCCCACGCCCGATGACCTGACCCGCGAGTCGATCGCCCTCGTGTGCGGCGAGGAGCCCTTCGAGGACCCCACCATCGGCGCCTGGCTGCGCGATCGGTTCGAGCGGCGTGGCCTGCCGTACGCGGACGCCAACCGAAAGCAGGCATGGCTCATCCCGAGCGCCGCGGCACTGCCCAACCCGAACGGCACGGCACCCGGCTGGTGGGTGGACCGGCCCGACGGTCGGGTCATCGTGGCCTTGCCCGGGCCGCCGCGCGAGATGCACCCGATGTGGCAGGCGGAGGTGCTTCCCCGCCTCCGGGCGCGTGGCCTCGGGGCCGACCGGGCGGCCGAGACGCTTCGGCTCGCTGGCATCGGCGAGTCGATGCTCGTCCCGCTCATCGGGGAAGAGGCGCTGCGCCGCCGCAACCCGGAGGTGGCGACCTATGCCCGGGTCGACGCCGTGGATGTCAGGGTGAGCGCCGTGGGTGATGGCGACCGGACGGCGCGACAGCTCGTGGACGAGGAGGTCGCGCGCCTCGAGCCGCTGCTGGGCGGGTACGTGTTCGCGCGGGGCGACGATGGCTGGCCGCAGGCCCTCGGCACGCGGCTCGCGGGCCGCAGCCTCGCGACGGCCGAGCTTGGCACCGCCGGACTGCTCGCGGCGGCGCTGGGCAACGAGCCCTGGCTCAGGCTCGCGGAGGTCCGACCGGCGGCGCAGGGTTCGAGCACCGATGCGCCGACCCGCGCGGCCGGCGTGCGCGACCGCGGTGGCGCCGACCTCGGCCTCGCGCTCGTGGCCACCGAGGCGGGCGACGACATGCAGGTGGTGGTCGCGGTCGCCGACGGAGCACGCGAGCACGTGGAGAACCACACGGCGTTCCTGGGCGGTGAGATGGGCCGGCGACGGGCGGTGAACCTCGCCTGCCTCACCCTCTGGCGCTGGCTCGACCCGGACACGACGACCGACCGGGCATGACGAAGGCCCGGGCAGGACCCGGGCCTTCGAGGCTGTCAGGACGGGGCGGCAGGGACCGTCAGGTACGGGCCCTCGGTGAGCGGTCGCTCCCTCTCAGCGGGAGCGCCGTCTTCACGTCGAGGTCACGCACGGATCCTCTTGATCCGTGGCACCCCCGCATGAGCGGCGCGATGAGGGTCCCGTCGAGGTCACGCACGGATCTCCTGGCGCATGAACGCGATGTAGCCAGCCGCGAAGCAGATGACCGTCCCGGCGACGAGCAGCACGACCTGCGGCCAGATGAGCAGCAGGCTCTGTCCGTACGGCAGGATCGTCGCGACCGCGCGGCGCGTGGGGTCGGTGAAGTAGGGATCGAGGGACTGGACCGTCGGGTCGAGCAGCGCCTGGGTCATCTCCCGGAAGAGGGTGATGGGTGACAGCCGCCCGAGATCGGCCACCATCTGGGCGTTCGCGAGCGTCTCGGTGGCCGACGGTGTCACCGGGAGCGGGCGCAGGTAGCCCGCCAGGACACTGGTGATCTGGTTGCCGAAGAACGTGAGCACGAGCCAGACCGCGATGACCACGAGGGCTGCCGTCGCGGCGCGCCGGAAGACCACGGACGCGAGGGTCGCGAGGGCCAGCCAGAACGCGACGTACAGCACGGTCACCGCGAACCAGGTCACGAGCCGGAGCGCGACGTCACCGTCCGGGATGATGCCCAGACGCACGATGCCCACACCCGACAGCATCAGGACCACCGCTGCCAGGATCATCGCGATGACCGCGAGACCGGCCACGAACTTGCCGTTGATGACGTCGTCGCGATGGATCGGCTGGGACACCAGCCGCGGCAGCGTCCCCTCCGATCGCTCGGAGGAGATGGCATCGAACCCGAAGGCGATGCCCAGCACGGGCCCCAGCAGCGCCAGGAGCCCCGCGAAGGACGGGAACGACTGGCCCGTGATGCCCGGGATCGCGGGTGACGTCGTGAACAGCAGCGTGAACACCGGGACCTGCTGGCCCGTGACGGTGGTCTGGCGCGCGATCTCGCTCGCCACGTCACGGAACGTGCCGGCCACCGCGTAGATGGCGAGCAGCCCGGCGAGGCCGAGCACCAGCAGGAGCGCGATGAACCTCACGCTCAGCAGGTGCTCCGTGAACTCGCGCGACCCGATCACCCGCCAGCCGGCAGGGATCGAGCGCGTCGCGTCGAGGGTCACCATCCGCGGGGCGTCGTCGGGTGCGCCCTCGAAGGTGGTCGCCGGTGCGGTCATGCCGCCGCCTCCTCGGGCGTCTCGTCGCCCGTCGCGAAGTACCGCTGGTAGATCTCGTCCAGCTCCATGCCCCGGTCACGCACCAGCCACGGCACGTGGCCCGCGGCGACCAGGCTGTTGAGCATGCTGCCGCGCGTCTCGGGGGTACAGGTGACGCTCCACAGCCGGTGGTCGGTGACCTCCTGCCGGACGTCCACGACACCCGGCACCCCGCGCAGCAGCGCACCCACCGCGGCCACGTCGCCCTCGGCGCCGATGTCCACCGTGACATTGACGCCGTGCTGCTGGCGAGCCGCGATCTCGCCGACCGTGCCCATCGCGACGACGTCGCCCTCCACGAAGATGGCGATCCGGTCGCACACCTGCTGCACCTGGTGGAGCAGGTGGCTCGAGAGGAGCACCGAGACGCCCTGATCGCGGGCAAGCCCGCGCACCAGCTCGAGGACCTCGATCACGCCCACCGGATCGATGCTCGTGGTGGGCTCGTCGAGGATGACCACGGCGGGGTCCTTGACGAGGACATCCGCGAGCCCGAGGCGCTGGCGCATGCCCCGGGAGTACGTCTCCACGGGACGGTCGCCCGCCTCCGGCAGGCCCACGCGGTCCAGCAGCCCGTCGATGCGGGGCTCGGACTCGGCATCCCCGATGCCGTTGAGCCGGGCCGTGTAGCGCAGGTTCTCGCGGCCGGTCATGGCACCGTAGAACCCGACGTTGTCAGGCAGGTAGCCCACGTGCCGCTTGACCTGGAGCGGGTCGCGCAGCGGATCGAAGCCGAGCACCTCGGCAGTGCCACTAGTCGGCTCGGTCAGGCCCAGCAGCATCAGGATGGTCGTGGTCTTGCCCGCACCGTTGGGGCCGAGCAACCCGAACACCTCGCCCTGTCGGATGTCCAGGTCGAGCGAGCGGACGGCGACCTTGTCGTCCGCTCCCTCCTGCGGATAGCGCTTCTCCAGCCCCCGGGTGCGGATGACCACCGGCGTGCCGGCCACGGTCATCGCCTCCCGTATCGGCGGAAGACGAGGAACAGGCCGAGCAGCACCAGGGCGATGAGCGCGATGCCAACGAAACCCCAGATCGAGGACGTCTCGACGGTCGTCCGGAGCTGGATCGTCTGGCTGTCGGTGACGTCATCCGCTCGCGCGGTGAGCGTGACGATGTAGTCGCCGGCGATGGCATTGCTGGCCGGGGTGATGCTGACCGTCGCGGTGGCCTCTCCGTCGACCGGGATGACCTCGATGGTGGGCGTGTCCCAGGTCGCGGTCCAGCCCGTGGGCGGCGTCGCGCTGAGGGCCACGTTGACGAGGTCCGCGGACCCGGTGTTGAGTAGCTGGACCTGGTATGTCGTGACCTGGCCTGCGGTCGCGCTCGTGTTGAGGCGGCCCTCGACGGGGCTCATGGTGAACGAGTAGGAGCCCGTGATCCGGACCACCAGCTGGGCCCGGGCGGTGTAGTCACCGGAGATGGCCGTGACCTCGATGGGATAGTCGCCCGCTACCGCGGCCGGGTCCGGCTCCACGGTCGCGGTGAGGTTTTCCGTGTCACCGGCGCCGACCACGACGCTGGCCGCCTGCGCCTGACCGCTGGGCCCTGCCTCGACGGTCCAGCCCTCGGGTCCCTGCCCCTCGAACGTGAAGGTCAGCTCCTGGGCGGTGTCATTCGAGAGCCGCAGGTTGAACGTGAAGGTGGTCGTGGAGCTGCCCTGCTGGCCCACGACATCCGAGGTGAGCGCGACCGCGCCACCGGAGATGTCCTCGACCACGACATCCACGGTCATGGTCGCCTGGCCGCTGGGCGCGCTGGCCTGGACCGTCAGCTGGCTCGTGCCGGCTGCGGTGCCCTCGGGGACCTCGACCTCGAGCGCCAGCTCGGGTGAGACGCTGGTGCCGGTCGTGGTGACGCTACCGACGATGAGCCCGCCGCCGGTGAACGAGGTCTCGAACCCCTCAGGCGCGCCCGAGACGGTCAGGTCCACCCGCTCCACGCTGGGCGAGGTGACCTGGACAGGGAACGTGGCCGTGCCGCCGGGATCGACGGCGACCGATGGATAGGTCGTGGTGATCGTCAGCTGCGCGGGTGCCGCGCCTGGCGTGGGGGCCGGGGACTGCGCGAGGGTCGCGCCGCTGCCGACGGATGCTGCCACGCCCGCCAGGGCGATCGCGGCGACCGAACGACGGATGCCACCTGATCGTAGACGCATGGGAACTGCGACCTCTCTCCGGTTCCTGTTGTCGGCGTCCGTGCTGACGCCTCGCTGTATGGGATCGCGGACCTCCGTCCCGGCCACGGCTGACCGGCTGGGTGGGACGCCAGCGATCGGGATGTCAGGTCGTTCGGCACGGCACCGGGTGTCCCCGATGCCGGCGCCATCGCGACCGCGCGCCACTGTGTACCAGAACCGCCCGGATCCTGCACGCCGGACCGAACGCGATCGGTGTAGTACCCGATCCTGATGATCACGTGAGATCGACGAGGATCCTACCCTCTCAGGTGATACTCAGGACCGGCGCCTGCTGCGCGGCTCGGACGCTCATGCGCGCCGCGACGGTCCGGGCGAGCGAGCGCAACACATCCGCTGCGGGCCCGGGCTCGCGCTGGGCGACCGCCGGGACGCCGACGTCGGCGCCCTGCCGGACCTTCACGTCGAGCGGGATGCCGCCCAGGAACTCGATGCCCTGCTCGCGGCTGAAGCGCTCGCCGCCACCCCGCCCGAAGATCTCGGTCGCCTCCCCGCAGTGGGGGCACACGAAGGCGCTCATGTTCTCGACCAGCCCGATGATGGGCACCGAGAGCCGCCGGAACATCTGGACCGCCTTGTCCACGTCCAGCAGCGCGACCTGCTGGGGCGTGGTCACCATCACGGCCCCGCTGATGGGCACCGACTGGGCGAGCGTGAGCTGCGCATCCGAGGTGCCCGGCGGCAGGTCGATGACGAGATAGTCGAGGTCGCCCCAGTCCACGTCCCGCAGGAACTGCTGGATGGCACCACCCACGAGCGGGCCGCGCCACACGATGGGCTGGCCCTGGGGCACGAACAGCTGGATGGAGATGATCTTCACGCCGTACCGCTCGAGGGGCACGATGCGTCCTTCGGGGCTCGCCGCAGGGCTGCCCTCGACCCCCATCATGAGCGGGATGTTGGGGCCCGTGATGTCCGCGTCGAGCAATCCGACCGTCGCCCCGTCGAGCGCGAGCGCGACGGCGAGGTTGGCGGACACGGTGCTCTTGCCCACGCCGCCCTTGCCCGACGCGACCGCGACGATGTTCTTGACGCCCGGCACCATCTGGGCGCCGGCACCGGCGACGGACCGCCGGACCTGGGCGCCCCAGGTGATGTCGATGGCGGACGGCGCGCCCGCCTCCGCGAGGGCCGACCGGACGTCGCGCTCGATCTCGTCCTTGAGCGGGCAGGCCGGGGTGGTCAGGTCGATGGACAGCGCGATGCGGTCGGTCCCGACCGTCACCTGCTTGACCATGTCGAGCGTCACGATGTCGCGCCCCAGCTCGGGATCGCGGACATTGCGCAGCGCCTCGTAGACGGCGGACTCGGTGAGCATGCGACGATCATACCGGCGGGCGACCGCGAGTGGGCCCGAGCGCCATCCGGGGTGCCCGGGCACGGAGACACCATGACGGAACGGGCCACCCCCGGGAGCGATGCCGACCCGCCCACGGCGGCCCCGGACGAGATGGCGGCGGCGGCCCGGCGGCGGCTGTGGATGGACGGGCTGGGCATCGGCTTGTCGGCGGCCGCGTTCGGGATCGTGTACGGCCTCGCGGCGCGCCAGGCGGGCTTCTCGCTGGTCGAGGGCACCGCGATGAGCATCCTCGTGTTCGCGGGCGCTGCCCAGTTCGCCGCGATCGGCCTGGTCGCGCAGGGCGTGCCCTGGCTGGGCATCGTGCTGCTCACGGCGCTGCTCAACGCGCGGCATCTGCTGTACAGCGCGGCGCTGGCGCCGTGGTTCGCGAAGCGATCACGGCTCGAGCGGGCGGCCTCCGCCCACGTCCTGACGGATGAGGCGTTCGCGCTTGCCCTGCCGGCGTTCCGCACCCTCGGCCGGCACGACCGGGTGACGTACGCGCTCGCGGCCGCCATCCCCGCGGTGCCCTGGATGGTCGCCACGTCGGTGGGCCTCATCGGGGGCAGCCTCCTGCCCGACCCGACCGCGCTGGGCATCGACGTGGTGTTCCCCGCGGCCATGGCCGGGCTCGCGGTCGCGCTCCTCACCGATCGCCGCTCTGTGATCGCCGCCGTCGCAGGAGCGCTGGTGGGTGTGGCGGTAGCCCTCGCCTCGCAGCCGTCCGTGGGCATCCTGGTGGGTGGGCTGGCGGGCCCGGCCATCGCGCTCGCCCTGCCCGGGCCATGGGTCAGCGACCCCGCCCCGCCCGATCCGAGCACCGGGATGCCCGAATGAGCATCGAGCTGGTGGGCCTCGCGCTGCTCATGGCCGCGGTCACCTACCCCTCCCGGGCGGTGCCGCTGCTGCTGCCGGGCTTCGACCGGCTGCCACGGCTGGTGGATGAGTACCTGCGGCTCATCGGCCCGGGTGTGCTCGCGGCGCTGGCGGCCGTCAACGTGCTCGTGGTGGTCGAGGCGGACGGGACCACCCGGCTCGAGGCGGGCATCGAGCTGGTCGCCGTCCTGGCGTGCATCGGCGTGGTGGCCTGGAGGCGCTCGCTGCTGCCGGGGCTGGTGTTGGCGGTGGCGCTGGTGGCGGCGGCACGCTGGCTCGGGGTCGGCTGACGCCCGCGCTCATTGCGCCGAGAACGACTCGAGGATGCCCGAGGCGAGCTGGTCGTCCACGAAGCCGTCGGGCCCATGGATGGCGGCCACGAACACCGTGCCCAGGGTGTCGGTCCCGGTCCGGACCTTGATCCACCCGGTGTCCGTCCGGAACCACTGGACGTGCGCGTCGACGAGCCCCAGGAAGTACTCCGGGATGGGCTCGCCGGACGCGACCGGTGGCGAGCCGGGCCATTCGGCGACCAGCTCGTTCATGACCTGGATCGACTGGGGCGGTTGCCCATCCTCGACCGCGTTGGGCCGGAACACCCTCGCGACCGTGATGCCCGTCGTGCCGTCTGGGCTGGTGAACGTGGCCCGGGACCCATCGACCTGCTCGCCCGCGACCCAATCCGCTGGGCGGCAGAACAGCAGCCCCATGTCGCGGCGGCTGACGGTGACCAGCTCGGGGTGGTCGATGACGGCGGTCGCGGGCGGCGTGGCCGGTCGCCCGTTGATGAACAGCTCGACCTCGTAGGTGCCGTCCGGCACGCAGCGCTGCGGCGTGCTCGCCAGGAGGTACGACCGCCCGGACCAGTAGCGCGGCTCCTCCACGTCGATGTAGAACCCGCCCGCGTCGGTCGCGCCGCCCAGGCGCAGGGGCCCGGAGAACACATCCAGCACATGCCGGCCGGGCACGACCGGGTCCTCGTACGACCACACCGCGGTCACCACGTCCCGACCGCTGTCGAGGCCGTCGATGCGAGCCGTCCACCACAGCTGGCTGGCGGTCGAGTGCACCGCGAGGTCGCTCACGACCGGCTGGGTCGCGGCGTCGCTGGCGGTGACCGGGTCGCCCAGGCCGGCCACGATGGAGGTGCGGGTCTCGTCGATGGCCGGGCCGATGGTCGGGTCGTCCCCCAGCTTCGCCTCGATGATCTCGAGGTCGGTGAGCGCGCCTGCCGCGACGCGCCAGCGCTGCGCCGGTGTGAACACGGGCATCCCGTCCGCGGTCGTCGCCAGGGAGACGTCGATCGCCCCGCGGTAGGCCTCGCGCGCCTCATCGAGGCGCCCGTCCACGAGCAGCGCCGCGCCGTGGTTGAAGCGCACCACCGGCAGCTCCGGCGCACGCTCGATGGCCGAGGCCGTCAGCTCCACGGCGTTGTCGGCATGCCCCGAGCCCGGGTCCTCCAGGGCGAGCAGCGTCTCGTAGAAGCCAGCGTCGCCGAGCGTGCTGACGTTCTCCCAGCCCTGGGCCCGGGCCGTGGCGAGCTCCGTCGCGGCAGCACGGACCGCGGCCGTGCTGCTGACGCTCGTGAACCCGATGCCGGCCTGGGGAGACGCAGCCAGGAAGATCGCCCCGGCCAGGCTGACCCGGGCGCGGGCAAGCGTCGGGTGCAGCTCGAGCACGGCACGGAACTCCTCGGCTGCCACCTGCCATTGCGCGGGCGTGCGTGCCGTGGCTGACGTCACGGCGGCCCGTCCGAACGCGGTCGCGATCGCCTCCCGCTGCGCGGCGTCCGGCCGGGCCGACGCCGAGAGCTGGTTGAAGGCCGCCCATCCCGCCGAGACCACCAGGAGCCCCGTCCCCACGACCGCGAACAGGCGCTGGGACCGCCGGTCATCGAGCACCAGCGAGAGGCCCAGGAGGTAGGCGGCGATGGCGATGGTCGCGATGGCGGCCACGTGGCCCGCGGACAGCGCGCCGTACTGGGCGTTCGCCTCGTTGGCGAGGTCCTGGAGCGCGAGCCGCCGGTACGTCTGCTCCCCCTGCGCGGCGAAGAACCGGAGCGGGAAGTCCGGGTCGGCCTCGGGCCCATCGCGATGACGGGTGCTCAGCTCCGTGAGCTGCGCGGCACGCGACGCGAGGGTCGCCCGCTGCTCGGCGTCCGAGGACGCGAGCGCCGCCAATGCCGCCTCGCCCTGCGCCGACCAGTGGTCGGCGGCCTGGCGCGCCATGACGGCACGTGCACGCTCCTCGAGGACACGGGTCCACTGCTCCACCTGGCTCGTCGCCCACTGGTTCGACGCCTGGTGCTCGGTGAGGGCCATGAGCGCCTGGTCCCGCGCCTCGCCCGCGGCGGAGCTGCCCGCGTCCGACGCGACGCCCTGGAGGTAGCCCACGACCGCACCCAGCAGCGTCGCCCCGGCGAGGGTCACGCCGACGAACCCGGCGAAGCGCGCCGATGGCGGGCCCAGGGCCGGCTCGGTCGCGGGCGCGACACCCGCCGAGGACCCCGTGCCATCGTCGTCCCCGCCGGCCAGGACGCCATCGGCAGCGCCCGGCGTGCTGCCGGGACGCGCCCCGGATCGCCGCCTGCGGAGGATGAGCGGGCCGAAGGCGACCACGGCGATGCCCGTGGCCGCGGCGAGGACGGTCGCGAGGATGAGCAGGCCGGCCCGGGCATCGGTCAGCACCGCGAGGGCCGTCGCCGTGCCCGCCAGCGCCACGCCCGTGACGGCTGCGATGACGCGCCGCCGCCCCGCGGTGACCTCGGCGACGGTCAGCACGAACAGCGATGCGACGAACGCGGCCGCGATGGCGACCAGCGCATTGGTCCGGTCGCGTGCGTCGCCTGCCGACGCCCGGGCATCGGAGCGGGCGAGCTCGGCGAGCCGCACGTCGCCGGCACGGTACGCGGCGAGTGCGGCGTCCGCGTCGAACACCATCTCGCCCTCGGCATCGAACGCGGGAAACACGGCCCGGAAGTAGCGCCACAGTGCGACGTTGACGCCGAACTCCCCCTGGGCCTCCAAGTCGAGCGCGGCCGCCGTGGTGGGGTCGGTGGCCCGGAGCTCGGCTGCCTGCGTCTGCAGCTGGGTGCTCCGGTGCGCGGTCGTGCCATACCGACCCGCGAGGCGCACGTCGGCATCCACGAGCGAGCGGAGGTCATCCTCGATCTGCTGGGCCTCGAGGACCTCCTGGAGCGCCTGGCCGCCCAGGTCGCCGGCCATCGAGGACCAGAACGCGGCGCGGTTGGCCACGACCGCGCTGATGATGGAAACCGTCGCCATCAGCAGGGAGATGACGATGGCGTAGCGCTTCGGGGACCGCGACCCCGACCCGGGGTCGCTCACGCGCGCACCGACACCAGCTCGGGGGTCGGCACGTGATGGCAGGGGTGGCTGGCTGGGATCCTGGGCACCTGCATCTGTGCACGCGAGAGGATAGCCAAACCGCGCGCGGACGCATCCGAGGCGCTCCCGGTGGTCGCGCGCACCGTGACCATGCCGGTGGGTCGCGACCCTATACTTGCGCCCCTGTCGCGGGGGAGGACGTGCGACTCGGATCGATCGCCATGGAGGAGCGGCGGTTGGCTGAACTGGATGTCCGACTCGTGGACGTCACAAAGTCGTTCGGGCCGGACGCGGTCGCCGTCGACCACATCAGCCTCGACGTGCGCGCCGGCGAGTTCTTCTCGCTGCTGGGGCCATCGGGCTGTGGCAAGACGACCACGCTGCGCATGATCGGCGGGTTCGAAGAGCCCACGAGCGGGCTCATCGAGCTCCAGGGGCAGGACGTGACCTGGCTGCCGCCCTACAAGCGGAACGTCAACACGGTGTTCCAGAACTACGCCCTGTTCCCACACCTGACCATCTACGAGAACGTCGCGTTCGGTCTCCGGCGCCGCAAGGTGGCCGCCGCGGAGGTCAAGCGGCGCGTCCCGGAGATGCTGGAGCTGGTGCAGCTCCAGGGCTTCGAGCGTCGCAAGCCGGGCCAGATCTCGGGCGGCCAGGCCCAGCGCGTGGCGCTCGCGCGAGCGCTCATCAACCGCCCTGCCGTGCTGCTGCTCGACGAGCCGCTGGGCGCGCTCGACCTCAAGCTGCGCAAGCAGATGCAGGTCGAGCTCAAGCGCATCCAGCAGGAGGTGGGCATCACGTTCATCTATGTCACGCACGACCAGGAAGAGGCCATGACCATGTCCGACCGGGTCGCGGTCATGAACCGGGGCCGGTACGAGCAGCTGGCTCCACCGGCGGAGCTCTACGAGCGGCCGGCGACACGGTTCGTCGCGGGGTTCCTGGGCGCCAGCAACCTGCTGCGCGGACGATCGGAAGGCTCCGATGGGGAGCTGGCCACGGTGCGCCTCGATGATGGCGCGGTCGTGCGCATCGCAAGCTCGCAGCTCGGCGCCCGGAACACGGTGGACCTCGGGGTCCGGCCGGAGAAGATCCGGATGCTCGAGATGACCGAGGCTGCCCCCCAGGGCACGAACCTGCTCACGGGCACGGTCACGAGCGCGCTGTACACGGGCGTCAGCACCCAGTACCAGGTGGCGCTCCCGTCCGGCACGAGCGTGGTCGTGTATGAGCAGAACCTCGAGCGCGCACGCGCCGCCACGCAATGGGAGCCGGGGGAGCAGGCACAGCTCGTGTGGTCGCCGAACGACACGTTCGCGGTGGACCTGCCCGGCACGACGGATGCGACCAACGATGAGATG
>JBEVIK010000298.1:0-4200 GCA_040510715.1 Candidatus Limnocylindrales bacterium | reverse complement strand
TCCGCGGCGATCCACGTCGGCTGCTCGAATGCGGGGAGCGCCTCGGCCTGGGCGCGCGTCGTGACCCCCGTGAGCATGAGGATGGAGCGCGCGCTCACCCGCTGGGCGGCGGCGATATCCGTGGTGATGCCGTCGCCGATGACGATGGCCTCCTCGACCGGCACGTCCGCCTCGCGCGCGGCCTGCTGGAACAGCCCGGGCTCGGGCTTGCCGATCACCAGGTCCGGTTCACGACGACCCGCCGTCGCGACCGCCGCCACGATCGATCCGGCACCCGCGTTGAAGCCCTCGGGGGTCGGGAACACCGGATCCCGGTTGGTGACCACGAACAGCGCGCCGTCGCGGACCGCCTCGGCGGCGATCGAGAGCCGCCGATACGTGAGCGCGACATCGATGCCCACGGCCACCGCGTCGGGTCGGTCGGCCAGCCCCCGCGGGGTCGGTGCGACCACGTGCAGGCGCTCGTCCCGCAGCTCCCGGACCAGCCCAGGGCCGCCCAGCACCATCGTCGCCCGGGGTCGGGTCGGCATCCCCGCAAGTGCCAGCGCGGTCGCCCGGGCCGAGCTCATGACCGAGCCGTCGCCCACCGGCGCGCCCATCGATCGCAGCTTTTCGTGATACTCGCTCCGATGCCATCGCGAGTTGTTGGTCACGTAGACCACCCGGTCACCCGCCGCCTGTCGGTCGCCGAGCACGGCCGCCACCCCCGGCACGGGGACGGCGCCCCGGTACACGACGCCGTCGAGGTCCACCAGCAGCAGCACCCGGGGATGGTACCGGCGGGCCCGGTCGGATGAGCGGACCCCGGCGTCGACCGCCTGATCCCATCCCCGATCTCGCGTTCGTGATCATCGACGGGGACAACCTGCTCCATCGGGTCCGGGGCATGCGCGACGAGGCGGGCGTCGCATGGCTGCTGCCCCGCCTGTCGGCGTGGCGACCGGCCGGGGTGAGCGTGACGGTGATGCTCGATGGCGCTCCCGACCCGGGTGCGCCCCGCCGTCAACGCGCCGCGTCGGGCATCAGCTGGGAGCACTCCGGTCGCGTGGACGCGGACACCGCCATCGTCGAGATGGCCCGCACCCGCCCATACGCCGACCGTGCCAGGACCGTGGTCGTGACCGACGATCGCGGTCTCGCCGAGCGGGCGCGTTACGCGGGTGTGCTGACGCGCCGGCTCGACTGGCTGGTGGAGCAGCTCAACGGCCCCACGGTGGCGGGTAGGCCGCCGGGCCCGGCCGCACCCGGCGCGCCGAAGGGGGGCAGCCCGCGGCGGGCCGTGGGCATCGGTGCCCGCCGCGATCGGCTACGATAGGTCCTCATGGAGACCCCGGATCCCTGGACCGCGATCCTCGACCAGCTGACCAAGCTGTTCGTGCCCGACTGGTCGGGGCTCATCCTGCTGATGCCGTTCCTGCTCCTCGTGGGCGTGGTGGGGCCGATCCTGACCCTGCTGGCGCTCGCCTGGGGATGGCACTGGCTGACGGACCGCCGGGCGCGCATCAAGGTGGGCGAGCCCGAGCCGCAGCTGGCCGCGCTCGACGCCGGTGGGCAGCCCGTCTACCCCGCCAACGCGCCCTACTGCGGCGAGCACCGCCTGGTGTACCCGCCCTCCGCCGTCCGGTGCGCCGTCGATGGCGCCGACCTCTTGGTGCGCTGCCCGGTGGACGACACGGTGCGTGACGCATCCATCCAGACCTGCACCGCGTGCGGCACCCGCTTCGTGCTGGGCGCAGCGAGCACCTCCGCGCTCGTGCGCCGCACGGTCGGTCCGCCGCCCGGGGGCGCCGCGGTCGCCTGATGGCGAGCCTCTCCGTCTACCTGTTCGTGCTGGGCGGGGTGGCGCTGTCCCTCGCGTTCGTGCTGGATGTCATCCACACCACCGTGCTCGCCGTGGGCCGTCGCGACATGCGCGTGGCCACGCCTGCGCTGGCGGGTGCGGGCGCCGGCATGTCGGGCGTCTCGACCGCGACGCTGGCTGGTGGTCCCGCCACCGGGTCCCTGTCGTATCGCACCGAGACGCGCGCGGGCTCCATCGCCCATGGCTTCACCTGGCTGACCTTCATCGCGCTTGTCGCCTCGCTCGCCATCCGGGCGTACCTCGTGGGCCGCGGCCCGTGGGGCAACATGTTCGAGTTCAGCGTGGCGTTCGCCACGGGCATCGTGGGCGGGTATCTGTACCTCGCCCGGCGCTACGCCATCCGGTCCATCGCATTCGTGCCGGTCGGGGTGGCGCTGTTCCTGCTGGGCTACGCCGCGACGCTCCCGTCGAGCATCGAGCCGCTCGTTCCGGCCCTCCATCACCCGCCGCTGCTGACCATCCACGTGGTGATGGCGGTGCTGAGCTACGGCATCCTGACGGTCAGCTTCGGTGCCGCGGTGGGGTACCTCATCCAGGGCGAGAAGGACCGATTCAGCTGGCTGCCGACCCACAAGGTGCTCGATGAGGTCGCCTATCGGGCGGTCATCATCGGCTTCCCCATCTTCGCCGCGCTCATCATCCTGGGCAGCTACTGGGCATCCATCGCATGGGGCCGCTACTGGGGCTGGGACCCGAAGGAGACCTCGGCGCTCGTGACCTGGCTCATCTACGCGGTGTACATGCACGCGCGCAGCCTGCGCGGCTGGGCCGGCCGACCCGCCGCTCTCATCCTGGTGCTGGGCTTCGGGGCGATGCTGTTCACCTACTTCGGGAACCTCTACTTCTCTGGGCTCCACTCCTACAGCGGGCTGTAGTCCGAGGCCGCGTCTCGGGGCGTCTGTGCGCTCAGCGGTCACTGCGACGTCGGAGGCGTGACCTGCTCCGCCTCGGTCGGCAGCTCGGCCGCTCGGCCCTCAGGCAGCGTCCGCGGGTGAGGTCCGCGGCGGCTTGGACCTCCCAGCGGTCCTTACGGCCAACGAAGCCCCGCTGGTCATGGCCTCGTTGGCCGATCGGCTCTCCCAGCGGACCGATCAGCCAGCGGCGGGCGCTTCCCGGGTCACGAAGCCGCCCTCGTTCGCCGATCGGCTCGCCCAGCGGTCCGGACAGCCAGGGAAGGGCGCATCCTGGCGTACCGAGGCGTCCTCGTTAGCCGATAGGCCTTCCCAGCGGGCCATTGAGCGCCAGCCCGCTTCCCTCAGGCGGGCGCGGGTCGCGCGACCAGGGGTCCGGCATCGGCGCGGTCCCGACCATCGCCCGCCACCAGGAACTGGGTCGCGGCCAGCTCGGCATACAGCGCATCGCGCTCGACCAGCTGACGGTGTGTGCCGACGGCTCGCACCTCTCCGGCATCCATCACGATGATCCGGTCCGCGAGCGTCACGGTCGAAAGTCGATGCGCGACCACGAGCACGGTCGTCGTCTTCGCCGCGTCTGCCACCACGTCTCGGAGCGCCATCTCGTTCACCGCGTCCAACTGTGAGGTCGCCTCGTCCAGCAGCAGCAGCCGGGGCCTCCGGAGCAGTGCTCGGGCGATCGCGACACGTTGCCGCTCGCCACCGGACAGCCGGCCGCCGCGATGGCCCACATCGGTGTCGAGGCCGTCCGGCAGCCGCCGGACCATGTCGTCGAGTCGGGTCCGCTGGAGCGCCGCCCACAGCTCGTCGTCCGTGGCATCGGGTGATGCGAATCGGAGGTTGTCGCGAACGGTCCCGGCCAGGACCGGGGCATCCTGCTCGACATAGCCGATGGAGCGCCGGAGCTCGGCGAGGGGGATGTCCCGCACGTCGGTGCCGTCGAGGAGGACCCGACCGGACTCCGGCGCGTAGAAGCGCTCGATGAGCGCGAACGCGGTCGACTTGCCGGCTCCTGACGGACCCACGAACGCGGTCAGGCCACCTGCCGGCACATCGAAGCTGACCCGACGATGCACTGGCTCGAGCCCGTCCCGGTAGCGGAAGGTCACGTCCTCGAACGCGACCGACAAGGCGCCGGCACCCCTGAGCACGGCAGGCGCGTCGACCGGATCGGGCGCCTCGACCTCCAACCCCTCGACCTCGCCGATGCGTGCGACCGCCGCGGCGCCGACCTGGAGCTGGGTCGCCGTCTGGACCAGCTGGCCGATCGGCCCGAGGAGGTAGAACAGGAACAGCAGGAATGCGACGAGGGTGCCGATCTCGATGGCCCCCGACGCGACCCGCGCACCACCCACGCCGAGCACCGCGAGGAACGAGACCTGGACGGCGAAGAACGCGGCCGTGCCCGCGAGCGCGGTCCAGCGG
>JBEVIK010000297.1:0-4942 GCA_040510715.1 Candidatus Limnocylindrales bacterium | reverse complement strand
CGGATGGCCCGCGATGGCTCCGATGTGCCCAGCATCCGGCGCAGCTCCTCGCCCACGCGCTCACCCGACAGCCATCGGACCTCGTCGCCGTGACGACGCATGGCCGCCAGGGTCGCGGGCTCGATGGCGAGATCGAGCGCCGTCGCGAAGCGGGCACCACGCAGGAGCCGCAGCGCATCCTCCCCGAACCGCGCATCAGGGTCGCCGACCGCACGGAGCAGCCCGGCTCGGAGATCTCCGATGCCGCCCGCGGGGTCGATGAGGGCTGGCGCATCGTCATGCCGTGCCCGGCCCCACGCGATGGCATTGACCGTGAAGTCGCGTCGCTCGAGGTCCTCCACCACGCTCGAGCTGAAGGTCACCCGGTCCGGCCGGCGGTGGTCGGCGTACACGTGGTCGCGCCGGTACGTCGTGACCTGGACGCCCTCGATGTCGACGGTCCCGAACGCTCCGCGACGGCGGCCCGCGGGGAACAGCTCGAGGATCCGTTCCGGCAGCGCGTCGGTGGCGATGTCCTCGTCGTGGCTCGTGCGGCCCAGCAGCTGGTCCCGCACGCCGCCTCCCACGAGGACCGCGCCGTGGCCCGCGTCCCACAGCCTCGACAGGACCAAGAGCCCCTCGGGCGATGGCTCGATGCGAAGCGCGTGGGCAGGGGTGGTGCTGTCGGACGTCGTCACCGTCGACCCATGACGCGGAGGCACCCGCGACGGCTCAGTCGGCCGCCAGGAACAGGTAGTCCCGCCAGGCCTCGTTCCGCGGATCGGTCAGGTACGGCGTGAACAGGGAGTAGACGTCGCAGCGAGGCTCGAGCGGGATGCGCATGAGGCGCATCCCCGCCTCGTGGGGCAGGCGACCGCCCTTCCGATGGTTGCAGTCCTTGCAGGCCGCCACGAGGTTGTCCCATGCGTGGCCCCCGCCCCGGTGGCGAGGCAGCACGTGGTCGAGGGTCAGGTCACCGGTCTGGCGCCCGCAGTACTGGCAGGTGTGCGAGTCGCGCGCGAACACCTCGCGCCGGGACAGCCGGACCCGCGGGCGGGGCCGGCGGATGCGGTGCTGGAGCCGGATGACGCTCGGGGCGCGGTAGGTGGCGCGCGCCGTGATGATGTCGAGGTGGTCGTACTGGATCACCTCTGCCTTCTGTCCGAAGACGAGGCGGAACGCCCGCCGAACGTCGCAGACGTTCAGGGGCTCGTAATCCGCGTTGAGCAACAGGACGACGCTATCCACGAACTCCCTGGAGCCGGCCGGGACTCGACCGTGACACCGCCCGCATCGTATCGCAGACGTGGCCGCGGGTCGCTGCACGGATCCCTCGACACGGCGATGGGCGGGTCGCTCGGGGGTCCTGCCGACGGTCACCCCACACCACCGCCCCGAAGCGCACCGCAGCGCCCGGCGCAGGTGACCTCCGGGGGATCGCGAGAGGACCGAGGGTCCCGATAGGGTGGTGGCGTCGCCACCTATCGGCGACGCGATCATCCAGCCCTATCAGTGTCCCTGGAGTGACGACGACCGTGGATTGGCACTTCTGCCCTCATTGCGAGACACAGCTCGATGCCGTGACGTTCATCTGCCCCGCCTGCCGCTGGGATCCCCTGGCGCCCGTCGAGCAGGCGGATGACCCCGAAGCGGGGCTGTCCCTGACCGAGCGCTATCGCGGCACGCAGTACTCCACCAGCAGCGTGGCAGCCGCGCCGGCCATCGTCCAGGGCGCGCCCGCCAACGCGACCAGCCGTGTGCGCACGTTCATCATCGTGGGCTTCGTGCTGCTGCTCGGCATGTACGGCGGGATGCTGATCTACAGCGACTTCCAGAACCGCCCCACCGATCGACCGGCGACGCTGCTCGACCGCTAGGGTCGGATACACGTGCTGCGTCGGCCGATCGAAGGTGCGCCCGTGTCGGCCGACCGTGCGCGTGAATCGACCGACCCGTAGCCGGGACTGACGGCGGTCGCCTGATCGCCTCATGGTCGATACGACCGGCGAACGCGCGGGGCATCTCGCTGGAGCACCCACCCGCCGGTCGGCTGCCCAGGTCCATGACGTGGGCGACCGCTGGAGCGGTCCGTGCCGCCTCGAACCCGCGACTCGGCGGTCGTAGTGACCTGTGGGTGGTCGATCGCCCCGGGAGGTCCGACCGCCTTGGATCAGCGACCGCCTTGGATCGGCGAGCGCCGTGGATCAGCGACTTCCGCGGATCAGCGAGCGGCGCGGGCGACGGCCCCGAAGCTGACACGACCGCGCGCGAGCAGGGTGCCGATGCCCTCCGGGCCGAGCGCCTTGCTGTACAGGTACCCCTGCCCCAGGTCGCAGCCGAGCGACGAGAGGCGGCGCGCCTGGTCGCGCGTCTCGATGCCCTTGCCGGTCGCGGTGAGACCGCGCACGTGGGCGATGGACAGCAGCGCCTCGGGGATGATGACCTCCTCGGGAGCGCCCGCCGCGAGTGCCACGAAGGTCGGGTGGAGCTTGACGCCGCTGACGGGGAGCCGGCGCACGTCATCGAGCGTGGTGCCGGTGCCGAAGTCCTCGAGCACCAGGTCGACGCCCATGTCACGCAGCTCGACAGCCGCGTCCAGCTGCTGGTGGGCCTCCGGACCGACCTCGAGGGTCAGGGACAGGGGCGAGACCTCTGCCTCGTCGAGCATCTGCTCGACTCGCTGGGCGAAGCCGGGCGCACCCAGCTGCGCGGGCGAGACGTTCACGTGGAGCGACAGGCCCTGCATCCGGGCGAAGCCCAGGTGCCACGTTCGCAGCTGGCGTGCCGCCGTCGCGAGGACGCGCTCGCCGATGGGAACGATGAGGCCGGTGGTCTCGGCGAGTGGCAGGTAGTCGCCGGGTGGGAGCGTGCCGAGCAGCGGGTGGCGCCAGCGGATGAGCGCCTCGACGGCGGCGATGGCGCCGCTCTGGAGGTCGATGATGGGCTGGTACTCGACGCCGAACTCATTGCGTTCGACGGCGCGCTCCAGCTCCTGTTGCAGGTCGAGCGGGTCTCGCGAGGTTCGGTCGGTCGCCATGTGGCGCACCATACGACCGGCCCCAATGGGTCGTTACCCCACCGAACGTACCAGTACTCGACCGGGATCCGGCCTGTTCCGGGCCTCGCCCGGGTGACGCGCGTGCACCGTGTATGCGATGATCGAGGTGCCTGGCCGACCGTTCCCTCCGTGCGGGCGAGGACCCCGTGGCCGAGGGGATGGCGAACGCCCGGCGCGACAGCGACCAGAGGTCGTGACCACCGTGACCGTCCTGACACCGATGACCAGCGTGACCGAACCGACGGGAGCTCCCAGTCCCGTCCAGCCGTCCACCGTGGGAGCGGATCCGCGCCCATAGCCGGCACGCGGTACATCCACACATGCTGAGCACACGTCCCGGGCGTGTCCGACCTGCCCGGCTGACGGACCTTGCCGCCCTGGGCGACCTCTCCCGCTGGTCGCACGCCTCGGGAGAGGAGCGCTCGCGCGCCGTCCGGTCCCTCGGCCTCCCCGTCGCCGCGAGCCAGATCAGTGTGTTCAGCCTGTTCCGGATGCCGCTCGGAGCGCTCCAGCCGCACGACCCCCTGTACGTGTACGAGGAAGAGGGCCGGCTGGCGGGTCTCGCACGCGTGGAGACCAACGACCCGCGCGACGAATGGACCATCGTGGAGCTCGACGCCGTGGACCAGGACACCCGCGAGCAGGGCTCGGCAGCGGGCGACGTGCGCTATCGGCTCGTGCAGCACCTCCTGCGCGATGGCGGCAAGCGTGGCTGCGCGCGGTTCCATGTCGCGTGCGCGGACGAGGGCGGCAACGTGGAGCTGTTCATGCAGCACGGGTTCGCGCGCTATGGCGAGGAGCTCATCCTCCATCGCCCCGGTGGGCGCGACTGGCCGCAGGTGCCGGGCGACGGCGAGCTGTCGCGCCTGCGTCTCCGGGCCATCGTGCCCGTGGATGCGCTGGACCTCGGCCGCCTGTACGCGCTCGTGACGCCACCGCCCGTGGCACGCCTCGAGGGCTATCGGCTGGCCGACTGGGAGCGTGGCGCCGACCACGCGCGGATCCCACGCTCGTCGCTGACGCCCATCCTGCGCTTCGCGGACACCGAGGCGTTCGTGCAGCACTGCCCCCCGACCGACCGGGGGAGCCGGGACCCGGAGCTCGCGGCGTTCCTCCAGGTGGGCGTCTCCAAGACAGAGCAGCCACACTACCTGCGAGTCATCACCCGGCCGGAGCACGACGCGACCGAGCTGATCCGGTACGGGCTCGCGGTCCTCGGCGCTCGGAGCGGTGAGGCATCGCGACGGGCGAGCGACGAGACGCCACGCAAGGGCGTCATCGCGGCGGTCAGGACCTACGAGTCGCCGCTCGAGCGGCGACTCGAGGAACAGGGGTTCCAGCGTGTGGCACAGGTCTCGCTGCTCATGAAGGAGACGCTCGTGCGCGTGGCCGATCCGGCATTCCTGCCGGCGACGACGCGATGAGCCGGACGATGGCACAGGGATCGGAAGGAGGACCCGTGGCAGAGCGGGAGATGCGAGCGACGACGGACGACATGGAGGCGCTGCTGGCCGCATTGCCCCCGGAGATCGGGGCCGCCATCCGCGCCCTGCCGCAGGCTTCGGACGTCATCGAGGTCGTGATGGACCTGGGCCGCCGGCCGGAGGCCCGCTACGGCGCGGGCGGCGAGTCGGAGCTCCTGGAGCGGGAGATCACCGAGGCGGACCTGGAGTACGTGGTCATCCACGTCGGGTCGTTCGGCGATGACAACCGGGCGGGCATCGAACGGACGCTCCATCGCATCAGCGCCATCCGCAACCGGAGCGGCAAGGTCGTGGGCCTCACGTGCCGCATCGGGCGCGCGGTGTTCGGGACCATCGAGATCATCGAGGACCTCGTGGGCTCCGGCAAGTCCGTGCTCATCATGGGCCGGCCGGGCATCGGCAAGACGACCATGCTCCGGGA
>JBEVIK010000296.1:0-4581 GCA_040510715.1 Candidatus Limnocylindrales bacterium | reverse complement strand
GGATGTTCGCCGCGTAGTCCGCGATCTCCTCGGTGACGATCACGTCGTACGTGCCACCCAGCTCGGTGGCCGCGTCGATCACGCCCTGGTACGAGAACTCGTTGAACGACTTGTCCTCGAGCTTGCCGACGTCCGTCACAAGGCCGATCTTGATCCCGGCGCCCGCTGGCGCGCTGGGGCTCTGGGCGCTGACGGCCCCGCCTACGGCGAGGCTGGTGGCAGCCGCGATGACGGCCAGCGACGTGACCCGGTTCCTCCGCATGCGATCCTCCTGTGTGGGATGGCCGCAGCGATGCCCGCGGTCATCCTATGGGTTGGACGACCGGCTCCTCCACCGGTCAAGTGCCGCGCATCGTAGCCGGTCCGAGGCTCGATCTGCAGTCCCCTCGACTGCGTGTCGGGAAGCCGTTGCGTGGGTCCGGGGACGCGGTCAGTCCTCCACGACCGTGATGCGCACGTCGTCCACGCCCGCCTCGACCCGGGCGTCGCGGCCCGCGTCCACGGCGACCAGCTCGACCGCGACGCGGCGCCCGCGCAGCTCGTCCGGGACGCGGTACGCCAGGGAGCGCCAGCGCGGCTGGTGGGTTCGCCGGTCGCCATCGGTGGCGAGGGCCGTGGCGAGCGTCTGGCCGTCATCCGGGTCGACCAGGCGCACCCGGAAGCGGTCGTTCGGGGTGGCCGCGGCGGACATCCCGACCCAGTAGCGCAGCCGGAGGGTCGCCGTGGCGTCGTCGGGGAGCTGCACCGTTCGTGATCGGACGGAGGTGCGGCCTCGGTCCACGTCGATGGCCCGGGCGCGACCGGTCACGAGCACGGCCTGGCCGGACGTGGCCGTGGTGAGCTGGTACGCCGACCGCGCGGGAGTCCCACGGATCCAGGCGCCCGCCCGAGCCGTGTCCGTGCCGCCGGCGTTCACCTTCCAGCCGCGGCCGACCACGAGGTCGTCGTACAGGGGCCCGCAGAACGAATCGGCCAGGTCGACGGCGCGATACGGGCAGCCAGCGAGCTCCAAGAGGTACAGCACCGCATCGCGGTTGCGCCTCGTCTCCCGCGCGATGCGCTCGTCCGGGACGTGCTGGCGGCTGGTGCCGTTCCGGGGATACATCTCGAAGGTGAAGCTGAAGATGCGCTGCGTGGCGTACATCCAGTCGATCTGGTCGCCATAGGTGGGGTACATGTCGCTCGACTGGCGCGGCCGGTAGCCGTTGCTGGACGCCATGCGCCGGCCCATCGCCGCGAAGGTCCGGGCATCGAGACGGGTCATGTCCCGCGGCACGTCCTTGTAGGTGTAGCCGTAGGGCCACAGCACGTACTCGCCGGCCGTGTGGAACGTGATGTGCGTCACGATGCGCTGGCGCCCACCGACGCGCCGGCTGAGCACGAAGTCCCGGATGGCGCGTGTCTCGGGCGCCGAGAAGGGCCTCCGTCCCCGGTAGTTCTCCGAGGCCTTCCTGGCGGGCGCCAGATGCCACATGTAGTCGTAGTTGCGATTGAGGTCGGTGCCCACGGGCTTGCCCCGGCCGTTGGACTGGCGGTTCTTGCGCCATCGTCGGAAGGGGTCCCCGGACAGGTCCCATTGGAGGCCGTCGGGGTTGACCATCGGGATGATCCAGATGCGCCGGCCGTCCACGACACGCGTGACCCGCTGGCCGAGCTCGGTGTCGCGGCCGTACTGCGTGGCGAGCATCCGGAGCACATAGAGGGCCATCTCGCCCGTGAGGTGCTCCCGGGCGTGATGGAGCCCGTCGAACATGACCTCGGGCTCACCCTCGTGCTCGCCCGGGTCGTCCGAGACCTCGGCCGCCCAGATGGATCGTCCCTGGGCCGACCGCCCGATGCGGAACACGCGGACGATGCCCGGATGCTCGGCCTCGATCTCGCGCATCGCCCGGTACATCTCCGCGTAGTCGTGGTACCGGCTCTCGCGGGCGGGGTAGCCGGCCCCGCTGACCGCGACGGGCAGGGCGAGGAGCAGCACGAGGGCAACGGCGATGGCCTTCGAAGCGCGCACGTCTCTCCCTCGGTGCCGGACGACCCGTCCCCCATGGTAGATGAGGCATCCGGAGGCGCATCGGTTTCGATGGTCCGCGGGGCATGGTCCTCGAGGGTCATGTGCGCTCGTGCTCGGACCTCGTGCTCGGATCCAGGTGCACTACGACCGTCGAGCCCTCGGCGGTATCACCCGCTGGCGGCCCCAGGGGTGCCTCGTCGGTCGGCGTGCGCACACCCGCGTGCTCGCGGTGGCCGCTGGCGCGTGCTCGCGCGAACGCCGCACGGGGCTTGAACCCGGTGCTATGCTGCCGCCCCGTTCCGCTCGTGGCGGAGCCCAACCGCAGAGGGAGCCAGCGTTGACGGACGCTACACGGGAGGTGCGAGTGACCTTCCGCGTGGCAGTCATCGAGGATGACTCGGTCGTTCGACAAGATCTGACGCGGATCCTGGAGGATCCGGGATACCGCGTCATCGCCCTTGCTGATGGCGAGAACGGCCTCCGCGCGGTCCACGAGCACCAACCCGATCTCCTGCTCCTGTCCCTTGCCGCACCGCGCGTGGATGCGGTCGACCTCGTCCGCCGTCTTCGCGCGGACCACCGGACGGCGATGCTGCCCATCCTTGCGCTCACCGAACGGACCTCGTTCGACCACCGAGTCGAGGCGCTCGATGCCGGCGCGGACGACGTCATCCTCAAGCCGTTCCACGCTCCGGAGCTGATGGCCCGGGTGCGCAACGCGCTCCAGCGCACCGGCCGAGGGCCGCGCATGGAGCGCGCTCACGCGGCCGTGGTGGCCCTGTCCAACGCGGTCGAGGCCAAGGACGTGGATCTCAAGGACCACTGCAGGTACATGGCCTACCGCGCCGCGCGCCTGGCCGCGTACGTGGGGCTGCGCGACCACGAGCTGGAGAGCGTCGCGCACGGCGCGCTGCTCCACGACGTGGGCAAGATCGCCATCTCGCGGCTCCTGCTGCACAAGGTCGAGCCGCTCGGCTCGTCGGAGTGGCGGGAGCTGCGGCGCCATCCCGAGATCGGAGCCCGGATCTGTGGCCCGCTCGACGGCGCACGCGAGATCGCGCCCATCATCCGCCACCACCACGAGCGTTGGGACGGCTCCGGCTATCCCGATGGCCTGCGCGGCGAGCAGATCCCGCTGGGCGCACGCATCGTGGCCCTGGCCGACGCCTACGACGTCATCGTGCGCGGCCGGCCGTACCAGGCGGCACGCAGCCATCGGGACGCCGTGATGGAGCTCATCCGCTGCTCGGGCGGCCAGTTCGACCCGGCGCTGGTACCCCTGTTCATCGAGGAGACCGAGCGGGTCGAGTCGGGTGAGCCGGCCCCCGTGCCACTGCCGCCGGCCGCGCTCCTTGGGCGCGAGGTCGCCGTGTTCAGCCTCGCCGGGGACCCAGCCTGAGCGATCCCGGCCCCACGCTCCCGGCGCTGGTCCGCCGACGTGTCGGGCAGGCGTTGCCGGGGCTCGGTGCCGGTGGCGTCGTCTATCACGGGGTCCGGCTGTTCCTGCGGCTGGTGACGGGCGCCTATGTCCGGGTCTCGGTGGAGGGCGCAGAGCGACTGCCGGCGGGCACCGGCTACATCGTCGCGTTCAACCACCCGAGCTGGCTGGACCCACTGTTCATCGCGGGATGGTGGCCGGATCGCACACGCCTCGTGTACATCTTCGGGCCGCGCGAGCAGGACATGTCGATCGGGCTCCGGAACCGGCTCATCACGTGGACCGGGCGGGGGGTGCCGTTCCAGCCAGGGGGCGCCGACGCGCTCGATGCCACCCGGCGCTCGCTGGCCGTCCTGCGGGCTGGTGGCATGCTGGCCATCGCCGGGGAGGGACGTCTCTCCGACCATGAGGGTGACCCGCTGCCGTTCGAGCCGGGCGTGGGCCACTTCGCTCAGCTCGCCAAGGTCCCCGTCGTCCCGCTCTCGGTGGATGGCACCCGCTGGATCAGCTTCCGCAGCCGGGTCCGCCTGGTCATCGGCGAGCCGCTCGACCCAGCGGACTTCCGGGGCGGCCGGACCGCGGCCGCCGCCCTCAGCTCGGCCGTCCGCGAGCGCGTCGTTGCGGGCCTCGCGGGGGTGACCGACCGGCCGCGACCCGGACCGCTCGGCGCGTGGCTCTCGGAGCTGTTCAACGACCGACCGTGGCTCGACGGCGACGCCGACCGCCCATCGGGCTCCGCCTCCTAGGCGATCGCCGCCAGCACCGAGTCGATCTGTTCGACGGTCGGCAGGATGCGCAGCGACTCGTCGATCTCCTGCTCGGCCCAAGCTCGGTCGTCGGGGCCGGTCGTCGGATGAGCGCGGGCTACGGATCCGGCTCTCATCACCGATCGGGGAGCTCCGGATCCCTGTCGTTCGTCCGATCAGTCGGCCAGCGGGTAGCAGGGACGAAATGGGGCCGAAGTGGGGTCGAGTGGCTGGGGAGCCGCACTCAGCGTCGTACGTCGTCGTCGAGCCATGGTCGGTCGTTGAACAACTCCGAGACCCACGCGCCCAGCGGTCCGGGTCGCGGCCGGTCGGTCACCCCCGCGAGGCCCGCAACGACGCGCTCGCGGACGGCCGAGCTGAGGGCG
>JBEVIK010000295.1:0-11895 GCA_040510715.1 Candidatus Limnocylindrales bacterium | reverse complement strand
CGGGTCCATCCTCCCCCGGGTCGGTTCGTCGTGCCATGGATCGCGGAGTGTACCTCCCGGGAAGGGTATCTGGTGGCCAGCCGACCGGTGATGGCCCTGACGAGTCATCCGATACCGCCGATAGGGTCATGCTATCCCGCGTGGTCCGATCGGTCTAGTCTGCGACGGGGCGCCGTGCCGGGGGCGCTACCCGGTCCTCAGCCGTCGGAGGAATCACCATGCCCACCACGTCCCGAAGGGTCCAGGTGCTCGTCGCGCTCGCCTTGTCGGCGCTGGCGACGCTGGCCACCGCCGCGAGCACGCTCGCTGGAGGTGCGCCGGGTCCCTGGCCGCAGTAGCAGACCGGGTCCCGGTGCGTGCCGCCCCGCGGTCGCGCTCCGGGACCCACAGGCTCGCGAGGGCTGGCACCATGCGCGGATGCACCCGCGCGAGGATGACCGGCCCGCCCGCGAGGTCCTCGTCAGCGTGGATGTCGAGACGTCGGGACCGAGCCCCTCGGTCGCCAGCCTGCTGGCCGTCGGCGCCTGCCTCGTGGACGACCCGTCCGAGGCGATCTACCTCGAGCTGCGTCCGGAGCCGGAGCGCGGCTGGGACGACGCGGCCGCGGCTGTCCACGGGCTCGATCGCGATCGGCTGGAGCGCGAGGGGCTGACATCATCCGAGGCGATGGCACGACTCGTCGCCTGGCTCGACGCGGTCGCCGCGGGCGCGCGTCCCGTGTTCGTGGGCCTCAACGCCGGCTTCGACTGGATGTTCGTGGCGGACGCGCTCTGGCGGACCGTGGGTCGCAACCCGTTCGGCATCGCACCCCTCGACCTCAAGTCGCTCTACATGGGCCGCGACCGCGTCGGAAGCTGGGCCCGGACGAGCCGCGCCGACATGGTCCGGCGCTATCCGGTCGAGCGACCCCACACCCACAACGCGCTGGACGACGCGCGATCGCAGGCGGAGCTGGCCCGGCGCCTGCTGGGGGAGCCCATCTGACGCCCGGTGCCAGGTCGCACCGCATGCCACCGGAGTACCCCCCGGTCGGCGTACCACGGGGTCATGACGGTGCCGCCCCGCACCACAGCACTATCCACCTGCGAACACCTCGCGGGTGATCGCGGGGACCGTCACCACGGCCCCCGGGGCGCGACAGGGACCTCCTCGTCACGACCCGGGGAGACGGCACCTCCGTCGATCCACCCGGCATACCGACCGGCGGTCAGGACGGATCCTCCTCCCCGTCCCTGACCGCCGGTCCGTTCTTCACCCCGCGACGATCACTCGGGCACCACGTCCGGCACCCCGATGACGTTGTAGCCGCCGTCCACGTACACGACCTCGCCCGTCACGGCGCGCGACAGGTCGCTGCACAGGTACAGCGCGGTATCGCCGATGTCCTCGATGGTGATGGGCGTGCGCATGGGCGAGACGTCCCGGAACTGCCGGTGGTGCTTCTTGAAGTCCTTGACCCCCGACGCCGCGAGCGTGCGGACCGGGCCCGCGCTGACCGCGTTGACACGGATCCCCTCGGGCCCCAGGTCCACGGCGAGGTAGCGCACGATCGCCTCCAGGGCCGCCTTGGCGACACCCATCACGTTGTAGTTGGCGACCACCTTCTCGGCGCCGTAGTACGTCAGCGTGAGCACGCTGCCACCCTGGGTCATGAGGGGCTTGGCGGCCCGCGTGAGCGCGATGAGCGAGTACGCGGAGATGTCCAGGGCGAGCGCGAAGCCGTCACGCGAGGTGTCCGTGAAGTGGCCGTCGAGCTCCTCCCGCTTCGCGAACGCGACGCAGTGGATCAGGATGTCGAGCGTGCCGTAGCGCTGCTCCCAGGCCCGGAACACCCGCTCGATGTCAGCGTCCTGCTGGACATCGCACGCCTCCACGAAGTCCGCGCCGATGCTCTCCGCGAGGGGCTTGACCCGCTTCTCGATGAGCATCTCGGCAGAGCTGAATCCCACCGTCGCGCCCTGCTCATGGAAGGCCTTGGCGATGCCCCATGCGATGGAGTGGTCGTTCGCCACCCCGAAGATGAGCGCCTTGCGGCCGTCGAGCAGTCCCATCGGTCACCTCCGTCGTGTGACCGATAGCATGGCACCCGCGCGCCACCGGCGGTGCCCCGTGCCGACGGACCCGGCAGAGCCGGCCGCCGGCGGAAGGCGTCAGGGCGCCGGCGCGGGCGAGGCTGCCGGTGCTGCCGGCTCCTCCGGCGCCGGGGCGATGACCGCGATGGCGTCCAGCTCGACCGGCGCCTGGCGGACCGACACCTCGAGGACGTGGTCTCCCGGCGCCAGGTTGCGCAGGTTGGTGACGACGTTGCGGGGGGACTTCCGGGCCGTCGAGAGGTCGATGGTCCGACACGACGCCTGCGGGGTGCCCGGGTCGATGCACACGTCGATGACACCCATCCCCGGGCCCGACGTCATGACGAGCGAGACCGCCGTGCCGTTCACGGGGACGCGGAAGGAGTCGCCCGGTCGGGTGCTCCGTCGCACCTGCTCGCCGAGGGCGCCCATGCGCGTCTGCTTGGACCACGATCCGCGGTACTCGATGGACTTGTCGCTCTCCTGGAGCGCGCGCAGCTGGAAGGGCGCGGACTCGACCCATTCACCGGGGGTCCCGCCCGAGGGGTTGTTGCGGATGCGGATCTGGTACGTGCCGGGCTTGAGGGACCGGTTGGTGCCCGTCCGCGCGACCGCGCCGATGAGCGTGCGGTATTTGCTCCAGCCCTTCTTGCCACGCGACCGGGACTCGAGCCGGTAACGCGGCCTCGCCCCATTCGCCTCGCGTCCCGATGACCAGTCCAGGATGACCGGCAGCTTGCCGTCCGCGGCGACCACCGTCTTGCGGATCGAGGGCTCTGCCGGGGTCGGCAGGTCCGACTCGGGACGCACGTCGATGACGAAGGTGTCGACACCCTCGGCGCCCTGGCCGTCCACGGCGATCACCGACACGGGCAGGGGCCCGACATCGGCATCGGTCGGCGTGCCTGCGAAGGCGAGGGTCTCGCCGTCGAACGCGAGCCACGCCGGGAGCGCCGAGCGGTCCTCTCGCAGCACGGTGATCTCGAACTCGTCACCGTGGTCCACGTCCGCGTCCAGGAACATCGCGGGGTCGATCTCGAGCGCGAAGCGCTGGTTGACAGGTGCCACCTGGTCGGGGACCGGATCGGAGACCGCAGGGGTGTCGTTGATGTCCTCCACGGCGAGCGTGAAGCTCCCGGCCGCCTCCTCACCCACCGAGTCGGTGGCCACCACCGTGATGACCGACCTGCCGGCGTCGGCGTCATGGGGGATGCCGCTGAACGTCCGCGTCGCGGGGTCGAACGAGAGCCACGGTGGGAGCGGGCCGCCATCGGGCCCCACGGCGCGCAGCGAGAGGCTGTCGCCCAGGTCCATGTCGGCGTCCGTGAATGCGTCCTCGGACAGGGTCAGCACGAACGGCTGGTCCTGGACCACGGTCTGGTCGGCGAGCCGGCTGACCAGCGCTGGCAGGTCGTTGACGTTGACCACGCGCAGTGCGAAGTCGGTGCTCGTCGATGCGCCGGCCTTGTCGCTGGCGGTGACGGTGACCACGAGCGTGCCCACGTCGGCATCACGGGGCGTGCCCCGGAACGTGCGGTCGCTGCGTGCGAAGTTCAGCCACGGCGGCAGCGGGTCACCGCCCTTCTGGGTCGCGTCGTAGACGAGGGCGTCGTCGGAGTCGGGCTCGGTGAACGTGTCCCGGTTGAACGTGAACGTGAAGTCCTGGTCCTGGATGGCCTTCTGCTCGGCGATCGCGTGGGCGACCGTCGGCTGGTGGTTGACGCGGTCGATGCGCAGGACCAGGAAACTCTGGGCGAGGTTCCCCTGCGAGTCGGTGACCGAGACCAGCAGCGAGCTCTGCCCGATGTCGGCGCGCGCCGGGACGCCCGAGAGGGTGTGCGATGCGGCGTCGAACCTGATCCAGCCGGGCAGCGTGGTGCCGTCGCCGTTGGCGACGCTCCACGTGAACGTGTCGCCGGAGTCGAGGTCGTCGTCCGTGAACGCGTCGTCCGGGATGGCGTAGCTCCACTCGCTGTCCTCGGTCAGCAGCTGCTCTGGCAGCTGGCGGCCGGTCAGCGGCGCATCCGGTGTGTTGTCGACCGTCAGCGGGAACGTGGTCCGGCCCGTGAGGCCCTCGGTGTCCGTCGCGATGACCGCGATGGTCCGGGTGCCCACGTCGGCGTCGGCGGGGATGCCGCCGAAGGTGGCGACCTCGGGATTGAACTTGAGCCACGCGGGCAGGTCCGAGCCATCGTCCAGCTCGGCCGTGTAGCTCATCGCCTGGTCATCGGTGAAGGTGTCGGCCGGCAGCACCAGCTCGAAGGGCGCGTCCTCGGCGACCGCCTGGGGATCGACCGGTCGCGTCGCGACGGGGGCGCCGGGGATGGGCGGCTGGGCCTGTCCGGCCTGGTCGGCACCCCAACAGTCGAGGATGCCGCTGGACACCACGCCACAGGCATGGTCGAGGCCCGTCGAGACCTGGGTCAGGCGGGTATCGCCGGGAGCGGCCGCGGTGTCGGCGAGCGGCGCGCCCCAGCAGGCTGCGGTGCCCGAGTCGGCCAGCGCGCACGCCGTCGTGGCGCCGACGCCCACGGACACGAAGGTGCCCGCCGGCGGTGTCGCCAGGCCGGCATCGTTGGCGCCCCAGCAGGCGAGCGTGCCGTCGGCGGCGATGGCGCAGGCGGTCCGGCCCGCGGCGGCGAGCGCGAGGAACGTGCCCGCTGGCGGTGTCGCCTGGCCGGCATCGTTGGCGCCCCAGCAGGCGAGCGAGCCATCACCCGCGATGGCGCAGCCGAAGGCCTCCCCCACCGCGACCGCCCGGAAGGCGCCCGCCGGTGGCGAGGTTCGGCCGGCATCCCCGTTCCCCCAACAGGCGATGCTGCCATCGCCCGCGAGGCCGCACCCGAACGCATCGCTCACCGCGACCTGGCGCAGCGGTACCGATGGTGCCGCGCCTTCGATGGCGGGCCCCCAGCAGCCGGTCGTGCCGTCCACGCCGACCGCGCAGCTGACAGCTTCGCCGAGGCTCACCTGGCGCCAGGCGCCCGTGGGGGGCGTGGCCTGGCCCGCGTCGTTGGCGCCCCAGCAGTAGAGCAGGCTGTCGTTGGACACGGCGCAGCTGTGGCTGGCGCCCGATGCGACCGCCCAGCGACCCACGGGACCGGGTTGCTCCGCGAGCGGGGCCTCCCACGTCTCGTAGCCCCAGCAGAAGACGGTCGAATCGGGGCGCACGCCGCACGTCGTGAGGTAGCCCGCGGCGACCGACAGGAAGGTCTCCTGGGGCACGGTGGATTCGCCATAGGCGTCGTGTCCCCAGCACACCGGGCGACCATCGGGGGTGAGGCCGCAGCTGTGGTTGTAGCCCGCGCTCACGCTGACCAGCCGGTCGGTGGGCGCGTCGAGCTGGTCGCTGTCGTCGCTGCCCCAGCACACGGCGGTCCCGTCGACGCGGATGGCGCAGGAGTGCGCGAAGCCGGCGCTCACCGCGATGTACTGCCCGGCCGGTGCCTCCGTCTGGCCATTGCGGTCGCTGCCCCAGCACGCCACGCTGCCATCGACCGCGAGCGCGCAGGAGTGGCCATCGCCCGCGCTCACGAGCCGGAAGCGACCCTCGGGCGGCGTCGACTGGCCGTCGTCATCGTCGCCCCAGCAGGCGAGCGCGCCGTCCGTGCGGACGGCGCAGGTATGCCGACCACCCGCGGAGACATCGCGGAAGCGGTCCGTGGTGGGGCTCGACTGGTCGTCGCTGTCGTCGCCCCAGCAGCGCACCGTGCCGTCGGTGATGACGCCGCAGCTGTGGAGGTTGCCGCTCGCGCTCACCACCCGGAAGGTCTCCTGGGGCGGCAACGATTCGTCGCCCATGCTGCCCCAGCACCACGCGGTGCCGTTGGTGCGCAGGGCGCACGCATGCGACTGACCGAGGCTGAGCGTCGGCAGCGCCTCCGTCCCGGGGTCGGGCGCGGCGGCGCCTGCGGGGGCCCCACCACCCGTTCCGAGCGCGGACAGGACGAGCAGGACGGTGATGACGAGGGAGCGCCGGAAGCTGCGGGGCACGGACCGCCTCCTGGGATCGGGTCGCTGGAAGGCCCGGTCAGCCGTACGGTCCGGGTCCACAGCGGATGATGGCGTGCGGTCCGGTGCGATCGACATCAGCCGAGAGTCCCACCGGCGACCTCCCGGGCAGTACCAGCCCGGCCGTCCGGGCCATCGGCGGCATGACCAACGTCCGCTATCGACGCCCAGGCCCGGCGCCGACGATGACGCAGGACTGAGGGGTCACCCACGGGCGTTGCTCGGACGCCTGCTGGTGACCCCTCGTCTCATTCCCGGGCCGCTCCCAGGTGGCTGGAGCCTCGCGACGGGCGTCCCGCGCCGCTCGGGGGTACGCTTGGGGCGTCAACCGGTCCGGCTCCAGGAGGCTCCGTGGGACCTCGTTCCGTCCAGCGGCAGCGTGATGCGCACGCGGACGATCGGGCCGTCCCCGGGCGACCCCACCAGCGGCGGGCGCGGCGCGCGTTGGCGGTGCTCGGCGCCGGCGTCCTGCTCCTGCTGCCAGCGGCACCTTCCGCTGCCACCGCGATCGACCCCGGCGACACGCGCATCACCGCGACCGCGGACCAGGGGGCCGCGCGCGAATGGATCGTGACGCTCGAGGCCGCGTCCGTGGCGCCCGTGGGGGTGGGCGTCAGCGGGCGGCGGTACCGGCTGGACACGTCATCCGGGCGGGCGGCCGCGCGAGACCGCGCCGATCTCGCCGGGCGCGTCATCGGGCGCATCGAGGACCGGCGCGGCGTGCGCGCCAGCAAGCGGTTCACGTGGGCGATGCAGGGGTTCGCGGCACGCATGACGGCCTCCCAGGCCGCGGCGCTGCGTACCGACCCCTCGGTCGCCTCGGTGGTGCCGGTCGCCCCGGTGAGCATCGCCGCCGACACCGTCCCCGAGGGGATCGAGCGGATCGGCGCCGTGGATGGCATCGCGACGGGCGAGGACGTGGACATCGACGTCGCGGTCATCGACACGGGCGTCGGCCCGGTCGGCGGCCCCGCGGGCGCGCGCGAGCTGGACATCCGGGGCGGCACCGACTGCCGGCCCACCCGCAGGAGCTACCCGGATCCCGGCTCGTACGTCGACGGTCACGGCCACGGCACGCATGTCGCGGGCACCATCGCGGCGCGCGCCAACGGGGTGGGCGTCGTGGGTGTCGCGCCCGGTGCCCGGATCTGGGCGGTGCGCGTGTTCGATGCCAGCGGCAGCGGCACCACGGCCTCGGTCATCTGCGGCGTGGAGTGGGTCACTCGATGGCTCGCAGAGCACCCGGGGCGCCCGATGGTCGTCAACATGAGCCTCCGGGGACCCGACGACTACCGGGGTCCCCGCGCGTGCGACGCGAACGGCCTCGATCCGCGCGACCCGGAGCACCAGGCCATCTGCACCGCGGCCCGCGCGGGTGCCGTGTTCGCCGTGGCCGCCGGCAACGAGTCCGATGACGCGGGCCACTACATCCCCGCCCGCTACGCCGAGGTCATCACGGTAGGCGCCATGTCGGACTTCGACGGCCGGCCGGGTGCCCAGTCCACGCGCTCGCGGCTGTCGGGCTGTCCGATCCCGTCCGGTCGCGAGGGGGACGACCGGTTCGCGAGCTACAGCAACCACGGATCGGCGGTGGACGTCGTCGCACCCGGCACCTGTGTCCGCTCGCTGGCGCCCTCCAGCGGCACGTCGGTCCCGACCGCGTTCATGACCGGAACGTCGATGGCGACCCCGCACGTTGCGGGCACCATCGCGCGCTATCTCGCGGTGCACCCGGCCGCCGCGGCCGACGTGCCCGACCGGCTCATCGGGGCGTCGGGGCTCGACTGGCTGCCCTCGAGCGACCCGGCCGTGCGATCCGACCCGGCCGCCACTCCCCTGCGCGTGGTGGATGCGGGCGCCCTGCTGGCGGCGAGCCCGGGCATCCGCGCATGGGCCCGACGCTCGACGGTCACGGCCGGTCACGGCGTGAGCCATCGCACCATCCGGCTCGAGATCCAGCGACGAGGCGGGCTCGAGGGGCCCATCGGCGTGGACATCGACGGCCTGCCGGCCGGCGTCAGCATCGCCGGCGACGCCGCGATCGCGGGCATCCGGGGGAACGTGGTCCTCGACATCGACCCCGGGGCCCTCGAGGGCAACCACCGGCTGCGCGTGCACGCCGGGGTCGGGGACGCCGGCGCGGACACCGCCGTCACGTTGCGCATCGACCGCGAGGCACCGGATGTCGCGAGCTCCCGGCCCCGCGTCCGCCTTGGCACGGGCGGCACCTTCGACGGCGCCGCGACCGTGCGCGTGTCGTGGACGGCGACCGACCCGGTGAGTGGCGTCGATCGGACCGAGCTGCAGCGGCAGCGCCGCGGCTCCTGGACCCGCCTCGCGCGCTCGCGCGAGCGAGGCTCGCTGTCCATCGGGCTCGACAAGGGCACCAGCGCCCGGTTCCGCATCGTCGCGCGCGATCGCGCCGGCAACACCGCCGTGTCGCCCGTCGTCGCCACGCGCCTGGTGGTCCGCGACTCGGCCGGTGAGCGGGTGACCTGGACCGGCTCATGGCGCACCAGCCGCCTCTCGAGCGCATCCGGGCAAAGCGTGCGCACCGCGCGTGGCGCGGGCGCCCAGGCCACGTTGCGTTTCACGGGCCGCGCCGTCGCGGTCGTGGCACCGCGTGGCCCGGGCAAAGGGCGCATCGACGTGAGCATCGACGGGGTCCGGGTGGCAACGGTCGACCTCTCGGCGTCGCGTACCCAGCCGCGCAGGATCGTGTTCGCCTCGGAGGCCCTGGTGGCGGGCGACCATGTCATCACCGTGCGCACCCGCAGGGCGGGCACCCAGCTCGACGCGATCCTCGTCCTCGAGTAGCACGCCGCGGCGGTCGACGCCGGAGCAGGGCACCGGGCCCTGGATGCCAACGGCCGATCGACCGCCTGGTGGTCGCAACGACCGCCGAACCGTCAAGGCAGGTCCGCGCACGTCGTCGCGGCCCGCATCCAGCGGTCACCGACGCCGCGGATCCGGGCAGTCGACCGCCGAGCGGTGCCCGATCCGAGGCCGGCCCACGGTCCGCCGGTCGTATCGACCGCTGGTGGTCAAGGGGCCCGGATGGTGCGCACGACGGCCAGGGCAGCGCGGCGGCAGGCTCAGCGTTTGAGGCTGCGGTAGGCCTCCTCGTAGAGCCTCGCGGGGACGTCCCAGGAGAGGTCGGCGGTCATGCCCCGGCGGACGATGCCCGCCCACCGCTCACCATCGCGCCACGCGTGGATGGCGCGCCGGACGGCGGTCGCGAGTGCGCCCGGGTCGGCGGCCGCGAACAGGAAGCCCGTCCCCTCGTCGGGGTCGATGTCCGCGTCCACCACCGAGTCCACGAGCCCGCCGGTGGCTCGCACGACGGGCACCGTGCCGTAGCGCATCGCGATGAGCTGGCCCTGTCCCGACGGCTCGAACCGGGAGGGCATCAGGAACATGTCCGAGCCCGCGTAGATGCGCCGCGCCTCGTCGCGGTCGAACCGTTCGAGGAGCGCGATGCGGTCCGGCTGCGCCGAGGCCTGCGCGCGCAGCCCCGCGACGAGGCTGTGGTCACCGGTGCCCAGCACCGCGAGACGGGCTCCCTGCTCCAGCAGCGCGTGTGCGGCATCGGTGATGAGGTCGAAGCCCTTCTGGGGATCGAGGCGGCCCACCACGCCCAGCACCGGCCCGGACGGGTCGAGCCCCAACCGCGCGCACAGGTCCCGGCGGCAGGCCAGCTTGCCGGAGGGATCGTCGGCGGAGTACCTCGCCGCGAGCGCGCGGTCGGTCGCGGGGTCCCAGACGTCGGGGTCGATGCCGTTCATGATCCCGATGTACCGGTCGCCCCGGTCGCGCAGCACGTCATCGAGACCCGCTCCGTACTCGGCCGTCTGCGACTCGCGGGCGTACGTGGGGCTGACGGTGTTCACCAGGTCCGCGGCGCGGATGCCCTCGCGCAGCAGGTCCACGCCCTCGGGATAGCCCACGTCCGCGGGCAGGTCGAGGGACCACGCGCGCTCCCGCACCACCCATCCATGGAAGGCGAGGTTGTGGCACGTGAGCACGGTCCTGGTCCGCGCCACGAGCGGGTCGTGGGTGTATCGCCGGCGCAGCGACAGGATGGCCGGGGCGGCCTGCCAGTCGTGGCCGTGGAGCACGTCAGCGGGGCGCGCCTCCATGCGCATCGCCTCGAGGGCGGTCCTGCCCAGGAGCGTGAATCGGGCGCCGTTGTCGGGGAAGTCCCCTGCCCCGTCGCCGTAGAAGCCGTCGCGGTCGAAGCTGGCCTCGTGGTCCACCAGCCGCAGCCGATAGCCATCCGCCTGTCCCGAGCGAAGGACGACGGGCACACGCTCGAATCCATCCTCGGAGCCACCGGCAGGATCGACACCCATGGGCACGTTGAGCGCGAGCGCCTCGAGCTCCGGTGGTGGACGCAGGCCGCGGTACAGCGGCAGGTAGACATCGACCTCGTGGCCGCGGGCGCCCAGCGCCCTGGACAGGGCGTCCACCACGTCGGCGAGACCACCGGTCTTGGCCCATGGCTCGCACTCGGAGGTGACCATCGCGATGCGCATCAACGCGATGGTAGCGGTGCGCGGATGCCATCACGGTGCCCGATGGGTACCGGATCGGCAGGTGGGGGATACCTGCTGGACCGGGTCAGGAGCCCGGTCTCGTGTAGCATCCCGGTTCGTGTCTCGCCTGCCCAGCATCCCCACGCTGCCCGTCACCACGCTCCGGCTCCCCGCACAGCTGCACGGGCTGCAGCGGATCGCCTACGACCTGTACTGGGCGTGGCACCCCACCACGCGCGCGTTGTTCAGCCGCATCGACCGGACCGCGTGGCGCCGCTTCCGGAGCCCCGTGGCGGTGCTCCAGGCGCATACCGACTGGTCCGACCTGCTGGACGACACGCACTTCATGGTCCAGTACCGGCGCCACCTCGCGGCATACGACGAGTATCGCGACAACGGCAAGGGCACCTGGTTCGCACGTCACCACGGCGACGAGCTCGACGGGCCGGTGGCCTACTTCTGCGCCGAGTTCGGGCTCCACGAATCGCTGGGCATCTACTCCGGTGGTCTGGGCGTCCTGGCGGGCGACCACTGCAAGGCCGCATCCGACATGGCGCTCCCGTTCGTGGCGGTGGGCCTGTTCTATCGCCATGGCTACTTCCGCCAGTCGATCGACGCCGACGGTCACCAGGAGCATGCGTATCCCGACCTCGATGTGGCGGGCCTGCCACTCCAGCGGGTCGCGGACCAGGATGGCGATCCGCTGGTGGTCCCCGTCGAGCTGCCGGGTCGCACGGTCCAGGTCGCCGTGTGGCTGGTGCAGGTCGGCCGCGTGCCGCTGCTGCTGCTCGACACCGACACCCCGCTCAACGACGAGGACGACCGGCCCATCACGCACATCCTGTACGTGCGGGGACGCGAGATGCGGCTCCACCAGGAGCTGGTGCTGGGGGTGGGTGGCGTGCGCGCGCTGCGGGCGCTGGGCGTCCAGCCCGCCGCGTGGCACCTCAACGAGGGCCACTCGGCGTTCCTGCTGGTGGAGCGAGCAAGGGAGCTGGTGGCGCAGGGTGTGCCGCTCCAGGACGCGCTCGCGCAGGTCCGCGAGCATTCCGTGTTCACCATCCACACCCCGGTCTCGGCCGGCAACGAGCGGTTCGACGTGGACCTCGTGCGGCGGGTGGCCAGCCCCTTCCTGGCGCCCTCGGGCGTGGACATCGAGCGCATCCTCGAGGTGGGTCGGGGGCCCGACGAGGACCCCGGCCAGTTCGACATGACCGGCTTCTCGCTGCGCACGACCCATGGCGCCAATGCGGTGAGCCAGCTGCATGCCGAGACCG
>JBEVIK010000294.1:0-7601 GCA_040510715.1 Candidatus Limnocylindrales bacterium | reverse complement strand
AACCTCGACGGCGTGTTCCTGACCTGCCGGGCCGCGTCGGACGAGATGCGCAAGCGAAGCTACGGGCGCATCGTGAACATCGCGTCCAACGTGGTGGTCGCCGGGACCCCCAACCTCGCCCACTACGTGGCGTCCAAGGGCGGCGTGTTCGGGTTCACGCGGGCGCTCGCTACCGAGATCGGCAAGTACGGCATCACGGTCAACAGCGTGGCGCCGGGGCTGACCCAGACCGAGGGCGTGGATGCGAGCCCGCACGCGGGTGCCTACGACTTCGTGCAGTCGCTCCAGGCCATCCCGCGCCGCGCCATCGCGTCCGATATCGCACCCGCGGTGGCGTTCCTGGCCTCGGAGGAGGCGGCGTGGGTCACGGGCCAGATGCTGGTCGTCGACGGCGGCCACACCCGCCACTGATGGCCGGCTTCCCGGTCGGGCGCCTCGGCATCATCCTCGCGGTCCGGGACGTGGACCGGTCCGTGGCGTTCTATCACGACCACCTCGGGTTCGCGGTGGACGCGCTCTACGATGACCCACCCTACGCCACGCTCTCGCGTGACGGCGTGCGCCTGTCGCTCGCCGAGCAGGGGCATCCCGCGCCGGACCGGCCCGGCACGACCCTGTCGGTGCCGCACGACCCCACGGTGCTGTCGGCCATCGTGGTGCTCGAGGTCGCGGACGCGGCGGCCGTCCACGCGCAGCTGGTCGCCGAGGGTGTCCCGATGCTCGCGGAGCCGTGGGCACCGCCCTGGGGCGGGCTGCGCTGCTTCGCGGTGGACCCGGACGGCTACCTCGTGGAGATCGAGCAGCCCGGCTGAGACGACCAGGGGTCAGGGACGGTCAGCGGTCTCCGCACCCGACCGCCGAGGGCCGATCGCCTCCCGGATGGCCTCGACGGCGGCCGTGACAGCCTCCGGCAGGACCAGCACACCGGGCGCCATCACGTCGCGCGCGGCATGCCCGCCCACCGCGACGGGCATCAGGGGGCGGGCCGCCTGGAGCGCCTGGACGACGGCCACGGCCGAGGCGACATCCGGGCCCGAGACGACCCCTACCACGACGGCTGATGCATCGGTCTGGATGGCGGCGTCCAGCCAGTCGGCGACC
This sequence comes from Candidatus Limnocylindrales bacterium, assembly GCA_040510715.1. GTDB lineage: Bacteria > Chloroflexota > Limnocylindria > Limnocylindrales > CSP1-4 > JAFMJV01. The sequence continues at coordinate 6,500 of JBEVIK010000294.1, read as the reverse complement.
GGCAGGTCCGCGCCCAGGTGCATCACCGGCAGCCCTGCTCGGCGCGCGGCGATGCTGAAGATGAGCGCGCCCAGCTCGTGGCGGGCACCTGGCGGCAGCCCGACGAGCACCATCCCCCGCTCGTGCGAGGGCCTTCCCGAGGCCTGGAAGGCCACAGCCAGCCGTCGCAGCACCGCATGGCTGGCGGCATGCTCGGCCGCGACATCCAGCGTCCCCGACTGCCAGGCATCTCCGACCCGGCGGAGCGCCGGCCCCAGGTAGCGCTCGGCGACCTGTTCGAAGGCGCCCCGGCTGAACATCTCGTCGAGGACCGACTCGAGCGCTGCCGGGTCGAGGGAAGCCGCCGCCCGCTCGAAGGCGTCGACGAGGTCCCCCGCGACGAGGGCGGCCCGATCCGACTCCGGGACCCCGGGCGAACGTCGCGCGACCAACGAGGCGACCTCGGGGTCGTCCATCTCGATGACGGAGGCCGCCGCGGCGTTAGGCGCCCAGCCCTCATCGACGAGCTGGCGCATCGCGCGGATGCGGGCGATGGCCGGCTCGTCGTAGCTCCGATAGCCCGACGCCGTGCGTGCCGGTCGCACCACGCCATAGCGCCGCTCCCATTGCCGGAGCACCGGCACGCTGACACCCGCGCGTGATGCCGCCTGCTTGATCGTGTACATCGTTTGTATAGCCTAACACGCGACACAGGCTTGACATCGGGCCATCGGCCGCGCTAAAGTCTCGACAAACCTTGGACAAACAGTGAACACCAAGGTAGAGAAACGGAGGTTAGGAGATGCGGTATCTCAATGCACTCGCGCTGCTGCTGGTCATCGTCGGCGGCATCAACTGGCTGCTCGTAGGGGTCGCGAAGTTCGACCTCGTCGCGGCCATCGCGGGCACCGAGTTCGGTCAGGTCAACACCCTGTCGAGCGTGATCTACGTGCTCGTCGGCCTGGCGGCGATCTGGCTCATCCCGACGCTCGTGCGCTGGGCGATGCCGGGCACGTCGGACCACTCGGTGCAGCGCGTCTGATCCAGGGATCGACGTCGAGGGCGACCCATCCCGGGTCGCCCCGACCGTCAGATACGTCAGGAGGACACACACTCATGCGACGAACGACCACCCTGCTGGGAGCCACGTTGCTGGCCCTCACCGCCGCACCGGTCGCGGCGCAGGACGCGAGCCCCGCGGTGCCTGCCGAGACCGGCAGCGCCATGGTGCGCGTGCTGCACGCGTCACCCGACGCCCCCGAGGTGGACATCTACCTCGACGGCGCCGCGGTGGGCGCACCACTGGCCGCGCTCGCGTTCGGCACCATCAGCCCATATGTCCCTGTGCCTGCAGGCCCGCACGCCATCAAGGTGTGCGCCACCGCGGACGCCACGGTGTGCCCCATCGATGTCCCCGAGGTGACCGTCGAGGACGGCATGAGCTACACCATCGCGGCGACCAACGCACTCGCCTCCATCGAGGCCCAGGTGCTCGTGGACACCACGACGCCTGACCCGGCCAACGCGCTCGTGCGCGTCGTGCACTTCTCGGCCGACGCGCCGGCCGTGGACGTGCTGACCCAGGACGGGGCGACCACGGTCGTGAGCGCCCTCGCCTATCCCAGCGCCACGGAGTACCTCGCCCTTCCACCCGCCTCGTATGACCTCAAGGTGTGCGCGACCGAGGACACCAGCGTGTGCCCCATCGACCCGCCGGCCCTTGACCTCGCCGCGGGGACGGTGTCCAGCGTGTTCGCCATCGGCTCGCTCGAGGGCGGCACCATCACGGCCATCGTCGCCGCGGACGCGGCGGCTCCCGCCTCGTCGCCCGCGGCGTCAGCGGACGCCATGTAAGGCCTCGCACAGCGTCCCAACGGCCGGGAGCCCGTCCCTCGGGCTCCCGGCCTCATCGCACTCACACGGCGGAACGCCATGCCCACGCTTCGTAGCAGCCAGACCCTCCCGGTACCACGGGATGAGGTCTTCGCCTTCTTCGCCCAGCCGCGCAACCTGGCGCGGATCACCCCACCCGGCCTGGGGTTCGTGCTCCGCTCGAGCGACGTCCGGATGCGACCTGGTCTGGACATCGAGTACCGGCTGCGGCCGCTGCTCGGCATCCCGGTGACGTGGCGATCGCGCATCGTCGCGTACGATCCCCCGGCCTCCTTCGTGGACGACCAAGTGGAGGGTCCGTACCGGCACTGGTCGCACCAGCACCGTTTCATCGACCTGGGTGAAGGCACCGCCATCGACGATGAGGTCGAGCTCGAGCTTCCGCTCGGCATCATCGGTGGGGCGGCATTCCGGCTGTCGGTCCGGTCCCGCCTGGAGGGGATCTTCCGATATCGCGCACGAGCGGTCGCGGCGATCCTGCAGCAGGCACGACCCAACCCAGCGCCCAGGCGGGTGGCGGTCGCGGGCGGCACCGGGTTCGTGGGTGGCGCGGTGGCCGCGGAGCTCCACCGGCGGGGCCACGAGGTCGTGGTCATCTCCCATCGTGGCGAGGACGCGCGCGCGCTCCTGCCAGATGCGGTCGGCATCCGGACGGCGGACGTCACGACGGGTATCGGACTCGACGACGCACTCGCGGGCATCGACGATCTGGTCATCGCCCTCGCGTTCCCTGGCAGCCCGGTGGAGTCGCCCCGGCAGGGCAGGACCTTCGAGGCTGTGGATGCGAACGGCACCGAGCGACTCGTGATGGCCGCACGGGCCAGCGGGGTGCGCTCGGTGCGCTACGTGTCGGGGGCCGGCGCCGCACCCGATGCCGAACGACACTGGTTCCGCGCCAAGTGGCGCGCTGAGGAGGCGGTGCGTACGAGCGGGCTCACCTGGACGATCGTCCGGCCCACCTGGATCTATGGCCCGCGTGACGTCTCCCTCAACCGGTTCGTGGGGTTCGCACGATCCCTGGGGATGGTCCCGCTCACCAACCGGGGACGCCAGCTGCTCGCGCCCGTGTTCGTGGACGATATCGCTCATCTGCTGGCGGACACGCTCGAGGGTACGGCGGCTGAGTCCGCCACCCTGGAGATCGGCGGCCCCGAGACGCTGCCGATGCACGGCATCATCGAGACCGCGCTGCGGGTCGCCGGCCTGCGGCGGCCCATCGTGCCGGGGCCCACCGCGCTCCTGAAGGCGATGAGCGCCCCCCTCACGCTGCTGCCGACGCCGCCCCTCACACCCGATGCCATCGACTTCATCAACCAGCCGGCCACCGTCGACACGCGCCCCCTCCTGGAGCGGATGCCGCGACGCCTGACGCCACTCGCCGAGGGGCTCGCGACCTACCTCGCACCAAGCGCCGGCCCGGGCACGCTCGACTGGTCGACGGACTGACCCGGCGAGGCCCCTCACCATCCGCCCGGCCCGGCCGTTCGGCCCTTGGTGCGGCGTTGCAGGGCGTGTCACATTGGGGGCATGACCTCGATGCCATCCGCGCCTGCGGCGCGTGACCCCGACCCGAACCCCCGGACCGACCGCGCCTCGGATGTCCTGGGCGCCACCCGCCATCCCCTCGACGCGATCTTCCGGCCCCGCGGCGTGGCCGTGGTGGGCGCCACCGAGCGCGAGGGCAGCGTCGGGCGGACCATCCTGTGGAACCTCATCAGCAGCCCCTTCGGCGGCACGGTCTACCCGGTCAACCCGGCGCGCAGGGCCATCCTGGGCATCAAGGCGTCTTCCTCGCTGACCGCCATCGGCGAGCCCGTTGACCTCGCCATCATCGTCACCCCGCCACCGTCGGTGCCCGGGCTCATGGAGGAGTGCGCGTCCCTCGGCATCCGGGGGGTCATCATCATCAGCGCCGGGTTCCGGGAGGTGGGCGCCGAGGGTGCCGCGCTCGAGCAGGAGGTCCTCCGGACGGCGCGCGCGGCGGGCATCCGGGTGGTGGGCCCCAACTGCCTGGGCGTCATGAGCCCGGTCTCCGGGCTCAATGCCACCTTCGCGGCGGGCATGGCCAGCCCGGGATCGGTCGGCTTCGTGAGCCAGAGCGGCGCGCTCCTCACCGCGGTGCTCGACTGGAGCCTCCGGGAGGGCATCGGCTTCAGCCACGTCGTGTCGCTGGGGTCGATGGCCGACGTCGGCTGGGGCGACCTCATCGACTACCTGGGCGACGACCCGCACACCCAGAGCATCGTGATGTACATGGAGACCATCGGCGATGCCCGGTCGTTCCTGTCCGCGGCTCGCGAGGTGGCGCTGACCAAGCCCATCGTGGTCATCAAGCCCGGCCGGACGGCCCAGGCGGCGCGTGCCGCTGCGTCCCACACCGGGTCGCTGGCCGGCTCCGACGAGGCCCTCGCGGCCGCCTTCCGACGCGTGGGCGTGCTGCGCGTCGACCGCATCGGTGACCTGTTCGGTGCGGCCGAGCTGCTGGCACGCCAGCCGCGACCCCGGGGGCCCAACCTGACCATCGTGACCAACGCGGGCGGTCCGGGGGTGCTCGCCACCGACACGCTCATCGGCGGCGGCGGCCGGCTCACCGAGCTGACCGAGGAGCGGCGCGCGCGCTACGACGTGGTGCTGCCGCCCACGTGGAGCCACGGCAACCCCGTGGACATCATCGGCGACGCCCCGCCCGAGCGATACGCGCAGGCGCTCGCCATCGCCGCCGAGGATCCCGGGTCCGACGGGATGCTGGTCATCCTCACGCCCCAGGCGATGACCGACCCGACGCGCACCGCCGAGGCGCTCATCCCGCACGCCCACATCCCGGGCAAGCCGGTGCTCGCGTCGTGGATGGGTGGTGTCGAGGTCGCCGAGGGCGCCCGGGTGCTCGCCCGCGCCGGCATCCCCAACTTCGAGTACCCCGACCAGGCCGCGGAGATGTTCAACCACCTGTGGCGCTACGACGAGGCGATCCGGAACCTGTACGAGACGCCCGTGCTGCCCGACGACGAGGACACGCGCGTGGACCGCGAGCGCGCCACGGCCATCGTGCGGGAGGCGCGGGATGCGGGTCGCACGCTGCTGACCGAGCTCGAGAGCAAGGAGGTGCTCGCGGCCTACGGCATCCCGGTCACCGACACCCGCCTCGCGACCACCGAGGACGAGGCGGTCGATCGAGCGGATGCCATGGGCTACCCGGTCGTCGTCAAGCTGCACAGCCTGACGGTCACGCACAAGACCGACGTGGGGGGTGTCCAGCTCGACCTGCGCGACGCGGCAGCGGTCCGGGGCGCGTGGCAGGCGATCCGGGCGGGCCTCGAGCGCGGACCGGGGCTCGGTGCGTTCGACGGCGTGACCGTCCAGCCGATGGTCTCGACCGAGGGCTACGAGCTCATCCTGGGCTCGTCCGTCGATGCCCAGCTGGGTCCGCTGCTCCTGTTCGGGATGGGCGGTCAGCTGGTCGAGGTGTTCCGCGACCGCGCGCTCGGCCTGCCACCCCTCAACACCACGCTCGCGCGCCGGATGATCGAGCAGACGCGGATCGCGACGGCGCTGCGGGGGGTCCGGGGTCGCGCACCCGTGGACATGGACGCGCTGGAGCAGCTCCTCGTCCGCTTCAGCATGCTGGTGGTGGAGCAGCGCGCCATCGCGGAGCTGGACATCAATCCCCTGCTCGCGTCGGCGGACCGGCTGCTGGCGCTCGACGCGCGCGTCGTGCTTCACGACCCGGCCCTCACCGAGCAGGAGCTGCCACGTCTCGCCATCCGTCCGTATCCCCGCCGGTACGTGGCGCCGTGGACCGCCGCCGACGGCACGCCCCTGGTCATCCGCCCCATCCGGCCCGAGGACGAGCCGCTGATGGTGGCCTTCCACCGGGAGCTGACCGAGGAGACCGTCTACGCCCGCTACTTCGGCCACCTCGGGCTGTCGCAACGCACGGCGCACGAACGCCTGACGCGTGTCTGCTTCAACGATTACGACCGCGAGATGGCGCTCGTAGCCGAGGCGACCGATCGAGCGACCGGGGACGTGTCCATCGCCGCAGTGGGTCGGCTGTCGCGATCGCACGTCGCGCCCACGGGGGAGTTCTCGCTGCTCGTCGCCGACCGTTGGCAGCGACGTGGCCTGGGACGGGAGCTGCTCTCGCGACTCGTTCGCATCGCGAAGGATGAAGGCCTCGAACGGATCTGGGCGGACCTGCTGGCCGTCAACGTGGGCATGCGCCGGGTCGCCGAGTCACTCGGGTTCACCATCTCCGGCGAGCCCACCGAGGGCACGCTCCGGGCGGAGCTGGTGCTGCCCTAGCCCTGGGCTCCGAGCGCGGTCCCGATCGCCTTCTGGAGCGCCCTGCCCGTGAGCACGCGCACCAGGTCCGCCTTGTACTCCGCCGACCCGTTCGAGTCGGTGTCCGGCTCCGACGCGACCGCGGCCGCCCGACCGGCGGCGTCCATCGCGGCGGGGTCCGGTCGGTGGGCGTCGAGACCCAGGACGAGCGCCTCGGCAGCCGGCACGCGCACGGGTCGAGCACCCACCGACCCGACGGCGACCCGCGCCCCGCTGATCATCCCGTCCGCGACGCTGGCGAGGCAGCTCACGGTCGCGGTCGGACGCTCGTGGGTCGCGAACCGCAC
>JBEVIK010000293.1:0-5956 GCA_040510715.1 Candidatus Limnocylindrales bacterium | reverse complement strand
CAGCCCTAGGTGTGGGCGAGCAGGCGGGCGTAGACGCCGTCGAGCACCTCGAACTGGGCTTCCCAGTTGTAGGTCGCGTGCGCGGCCGCGAGACCGCGATCACCGACCGCGCGAAGCCCGTCGGGGCCCAGGTCGAGCAGGGAGCGGATGCCCTGGCCCACCGACGCGGGGTCGGTGGGGTCCACCAGCACGCCACAGTCCACGACCGGCACGATCGACCGGAACCCCGGCAGGTCGCTGGCCACCACGGGCACGCCCGCGGACATCGCCTCCCACAGCTTCTGGGGAGTGACGTGCTCGTGGTTCTCGGTCGAGGGCTGGTAGAGCATCACCATGACGTCCGACGAGGCAGACCACAGCAGCAGCTCCTGCGGTGGCACTGCGTCGATGACGCGGACACGGCCCGCGTACCGGGACGAGGCGGCCAGCTCGCGGTAGTGCGCTTCGAGGTTGCCGAAGCCCATGAGCACGAGCACCGCGTCCGGGATGTCCCCGATCGCGTCCATCGCCTGCTCGATGCCGCGGTCCACCACGAACAGCCCCTGGTACAGCACGATGCGGGTCGTCGGCGGGAGCCCCAGCAGGTCGCGGATGCGGTCGGGGCGAGGGATCGGTGGATCCCAGCGGTCGGGGCAGTTCCGGACGATGGGCAGGGGAGCCAGGCGAAGGTCCCGCGCCGTCATCTCGGCATACGGTTCCGAGACCTGGATGACGGCGTCCGCACGCTGTGCCCAGCGACGCTCGAAGCGAGTGAGCAGCGATCGCTGCCAGCGCGGCATCCCGCCGAAGATCCGGGAGCGCAGGTAGACGTCCCGCGGGTCATACAGCGTGACGCCACCATGGCGGGCACGAACCCGCTCCAGCGCGGGGAGCGAAGGCGCCCACATGCCGTGCCACAGGTCGTGGGGCTCGACGCCGCGCTCGAACCAGCCGGCCCACTCGTGGGGACGCAGCGGGAAGATCCGGAAGCGGTGGATGACGGGCACCCGGTCACTGACCCGAAGCCACAGCGTGCGGGCCGCACCCAGGCCGCCACGGACGAGGCGGCGCACTCGGCTGACCACGGACGTGGGTCGGGCGGGCTGCTTCCGAGGTGACGCGGGCGAGCCATCCCGGAGCGCGGCGGCGTCGCCGGTGCTCAGGGGCATCCGGACGACCCGGTACCCATCGACCGATTCCTCGGCGGGCAGGCCGGGCCGACGCCGGGAGTAGATGGTCACGGTGTCGCCGCGTGCGACCAGCGACCGGGCGACGCGATGGGCTCGCGAGTCGAACTCGCTGGTGCCCGGCGACAGGATGCCGACCCGTGCCGGTGGTCGCTGGATCGTCACGCAGTGCCGTCCCGTGCGAGGAGGTCGGCGTAGATGCCTTCGAGGACCTCGGCCTGGACCTCCCAGTTGTACCGGTCGTGGGCCGCGGCAAGACCCTTGTCACCCACCGCTCGCAGCCCATACGGCCCCAGGTCGAGCAGGCGGCGGATGCCCGCTGCGATGGCCGGCGCGCTCGTCGGATCGACCAGCTCGCCGCAGCCGACCTCACCCACCACCGAGCGGAACCCGGGCAGGTCGGCGGCCACCACCGGCACCCCGGCTGCGAGCGCCTCCCACAGCTTCTGGGGCGTCATGTAGCGGTGGTTCTCGGAGCGGGGCTGGACCGCCATGACCATCACGTCCGCGGATGCCGACCACGGCAGCAGCTGGGTCGGCGGCACCGGGTCGATGACATGGACCTTGCCCAGGTATGGGGCGCGCTGGCTCTGCTCGATGTACGGGTCGCGAGTGGACTGGTCGCCGTTCTGGTTGCCGAAGCCCATGATCACGAGCACCGCGTCGGGGACCTCGAGGATGGCCTCCATCGCCTGCTCGATGCCACGGTCGCCCATCACGCGACCCTGGTACAGCACGATGCGCGTCGTCGCCGGGAGGCGCAGGAGCTCCCGGATGCGGTCGGGTCGCGGGTCCGGCGGGTCCCAGCGCTCAGGGCAGTTGCGGACCACCGCGACGTACTCGAGCCCGAGGTCGCGCTCGGTCATCGCGGCGTATTCCGGCGATACCTGGACCACCGCGTCGGCCGCCTTCGCCCAGCGGCTCTCGTAGCGCGTGAGGATCCCCCGTTGCCAGCGGGGCATGTGATCGAACATCCGCGAGCGGAGGAACACGTCCCGGGCGTCGTACACCGTGCGACCGCCATGGGCCGCCCGGACCTGCTCCAGCGCCGGCAGCGAGCCCGCCCACATGCCGTGCCAGATGTCGTGTGGCTCGACCTGGCGCACGAACCACGGCGCACGCCGGAGCGGCCGCATCGGGAACTGGCGGAACCGGTGACGGATGAGCGTGCCCGTGGGCAACCGGGTGAGCATCCGCCGCGCGGTGCTCGGCTGCGCGACCGCCCGTGTCGCCGGCGCGCCGCCACTCCCGGCCTCCGCACCCCGCTCGGCTCGCTCGGCGAGCCGGGCATCGGATTCGTCGAGGGGGATGCGCACGAGGCGATACCCGTCGAGCTCCTCCTCGCGGGGCAGCCCGGCGAGGTATCGCGAGTAGAGCGTGACCGTGTCCCCGCGGGCGGCCCACGTGCGCGCGATGCGCTGGGCGCGCGAGTCGAACGCGCTCGTGCCGTGGGACAGGATCGCGATGCGGGCCGGGGGGCGGGTCACCAACGGCTCACGCGGGCTGGGCGAGGATCCGCCCGTAGACCCCGTCGAGCACCTCGAACTGGCGTTCCCAGTTGTAGGTCGCATGCGCCGCGGCGAGGCCCTGGTCGCCCATCGCGCGCAGTCCGTCCGGTCCCAGCGCCAGCATCTCCCGCAGGACCCGTGCCACGGCAGCGGGATCGGTGGGGTCAACGAGCCTGCCGCATCCGGTCTCGGTGACGATGGTCCGGAACCCGGGCAGGTCCGACGCGAGGACCGGCGTGCCGGCCGCCATCGCCTCCCACAGCTTCTGGGGCGTGACCTGGTCGTGGTTCTCGCTCGTGGGCTGGAACAGCATGATGCTGATGTCCGCGGACGCGGTCCAGGTCAGGAGCTCCTGGGGTGGCACGGCGGGCGCGATGAACACCCGACCGGCGTGGGACGGCCGGGCCGCCCGGGCGCGGTACGCGTCGAGGTCGGTCTGGCTGCCGTTCTGGTTGCCGAACCCCATGAGCACGAGCACCGCGCCCGGGACCTCGAGGATGGCGTCCATCGCCTGCTCGATGCCCCGGTCGGCGATGAGCAGCCCCTGGTACAGCACGATCGACGTCTCCGCGGGGATGCCCAGCGACTCCCGGAGCCGGTCGGGCCGGGGCGCTGGCGGATCCCACCGGTCGGGACAGTTGCGCACCACCGCGACATCGCGGAGCCCGAGGTCGCGCTCCATCATCGCGGCGTACGGCTCGCTCACCTGGATGACCGCGTCGCACTGCCGCGCCCACCGGCCCTCGATGCGCGACAGGATGGCCCGCTGCCAGGTGGGCATCGAGGCGAAGAGGCGGGCCCGCAGGAACACGTCCCGGGAGTCGTACACGGTGCGGCCGCCGTGGCGCTTGTGGACCTGGCGCAGGGTGGGCAGGGATGCCGCCCACATGCCGTGCCAGATGTCGTGGGGCTCCACCTGCTCCGCGAACCAGCGCGAGCGCTGCATGGGCCAGATGGGGAACCACATGAAGCGCTGCCAGACCGGGAATGTCTCGAGACGGTCGGCGACCCGCCCCTTGAGGGTCCGCCAGTAGGGCAGGACCGTCCGCGACACGCGTCGTGCCAGCACCCGGGGCGCACGCGCCGCGCGGCGGAGGACCCCTCGGGGGCCCGGCGGGCGGTCCACCGGGCGCGATCGCGCCTCCTCGGTCGCCCGCCGGCCGCGCGTGATGGTCGAGAGGCGCTCCGACGCGAAGCTCGTCAGCTGCGACCCCGCCGCATCGCCCGCATCCTCGGCTGCCTGGCGCAGGCTCCCGTCGCTCACCGGGACACGCACCAGCCGGTAGCCATCGAGCTGCTCCTCGAAGGCGAGACCCGGGCGATGGCGCGAGTAGAGCGTCACGGTGTCACCCGCTGCGGCGAGCGTGCGTGCCACGCGGTGGGCACGGGAATCGAACTGGCTGGTGCCGTTGGAGAGGATGCCCACCCGCACCGCGGGTCGCCGTCGGTGCGCAGGGGTGTCGGTCACCGGTCCTCCTCGCGGGCCAGGATCTCGCGCGTCACGGCGTCGGCGAGGGCCTCGTGGGGAGGATACCCGGGGGCGCGCTTGGCCACGACGATCTGGTCCGGTCGTTCGAGGACGCCCATGCGGCCGCTCTCGATGAGCATCCGGTCGACCGCGCCGAGCGTGCCCGCGAAGGTGGTCCACGTGGGCGTGCCCAGCAGCGCCGCCTCGCGGTTCATGGTCCCCCCGGCGCTCACCACCACGTCCGCGGCCGCCACCAGCTGCGGTCCGTCGACGGGCTTCGCGGGGATGACCACGTCGTCCATGCCCGCGAACGTCTGCCCCTGCTCCGGCGTGCGGGGCAGCAGCACGACCTGCGCATCCGACGCACGGAGGTACGCCAGGACCTCGTCGAAGAGCGTGTTCTCGATGCCACGGTGATAGAGGCTCATGGTGGCCGGGGGCCGGAGCACGGCGATGGGCCGGGTCGCGTCGAGGCCCAGCTCCGCGATGACGCCCCCGGGGTCCGGCTGGAAGTCCGCGAGGGTGACCTGCTCCTTGATGCCCGCATAGGGCCGATAGCGTGCCCGGGACAGCCCGAGCGGCGCGAGCTGCTCGAAGTGGATGACATCCGGCACCATCACCTTGTCGGCGAGCCGGAAGTTGATCCGGTGCATCCCCGTGGCGCCTTCGAAGTCGTGGATGACCGTGTTGTGGATGCGCAGCACCTTCGACGCCACGGCGAGGTCGATGGACCCATGGCTCACCGACTGCCCGATGTCCCGGCGCGAGCGCCCGAATCGGACGAGCCAGGCGGAGCGCCGGGCGAACCCGAGCCCCTTGCCGGTGATGCCGGCACCCCCGTGCCTGCCGATGGCGACGTGCGGGATGCGGTACAGCTCCAGCAGGCCGAGCGTCTGGGCGAAGTCCCGCGCGGTCACCACGACGGGCACGCCGGCATCGTCCAGCCGCCGCAGGATGGGTCGGAAGAACAGGACGTGCGGGGAGTTGGTGACGTCGATCCAGACGGTACGGCCGCGGGTCATACGGCGGGCGACTCTAGCACCGGATGCTCCGGGACCATCGATCCTGCTACCGTCCGCCGTCCGGATCGATGCCGTCCGGTCGGGCCTGACGTGCCCGAAGCCCAGCGTCCAGGCACTCCGCAGCCCACGGAGCCATGTCCTTCCTGCGTCGAGTCGGTGAGCACCTGCCTCGTTCCGTGACCCGCACCCTCCAGGGCGCGCGCGCCGTGGTCGCGGTCGAAGAGCCACTGCAGGCATCGAAGGCCCTGGGCGGCCTCTCGCCGAAGCGTCGCCGGATCGTCGGGCGCGCCATGATCGCTGTCTCGCGGCTCTCGCTGCCGCGCTCGCGCCGCGCGGGTCGCGCGGCACTGCTCAAGGGACTGGGACACGCGGCCGTCGGCGACCGCGAGGGCTCCGCGGAGATCCTGCGGCGCGTCGCGGAGGACCCCGCGACGAGCGACACGACGCGGGTCGAGATCGGCCGGCTGCTGCTCCAGGCGAACGACATCGAGGGGGCGCGCACGGTGCTGGAGCGGATGGCCGCCCAGGAGCACGACCGCAACGCATCCCGCCATGCCCTCCAGGCGCGCGTCGACCTCGCGCTCGCCCGGTATCCGGAGGCCCTCCAGGCGGCCCGGGCCGCGGTGACCGCCGACCCCCGGCGTGCGGGTGCGCAGGCCCTCGTCGCGCAGGCCCAGGCCGAGCTGCGCGCTCGCGACGCGGCATGGCGGCCCACGGTCGCCGCGCCATCGCGGCCCCACCAGCCGAAGCCCGGGCGCGTGACGATGGTCGTCGCCAACAGCCTGCCGCGTC
>JBEVIK010000292.1:0-4787 GCA_040510715.1 Candidatus Limnocylindrales bacterium | reverse complement strand
GTTCGGGTCGCTGGCACGCGCTGGACGGGCAGGGGATACTGCCTGCGACCGAGGGTCCCGTAGGGAGGGAGTCCGTGCCCCGAAGGGTTCGGTCGATGCAGGGCGGGCGTGGACTCGCCGGTGTCGCGACCGTCGCCATCGCGCTCGCTGCGGTGCTCAGCATCGCCAGCCAGCCGCTGCTCGTCTCGGATGGCCGCGCCGCGCGCTTCGCGCCCGACGAGGCGTCGGGTATGACCGCGGATGCGACCTACGGCTGTCAGCCAGCCCCGACACCCAGACCCACGCCCCGACCCACGCCGACGCCCGTGCCCACGCCGACTCCCATCGTGGAGCTCCAGGGTGAGGCAGGGCTCACGGCCGACCATTCGGCGCCCGCGGCCGACCGTTCCGGTCTCACGGCGTTCGTGACTGGCGCGGACGTGCCCGTGGCATCGGATGTCTCGGACGCGCCACCACCGCCCGGGACCGCGGGTATCGACATCAGCAAGTACCAGAGCAGGGTGGACCTGCAGGCCGCCGCGCAGGCAGGCATCCGGTTCGTGTTCGTCAAGGCCACCCAGGGCACCACGATCCTCGATGAGTGGTACGCGCGCCACGTCCGGGCGGCGCGGGGCGCGGGGCTGTACCTGGGCTCGTACCACTTCTTCGACTACCGCAAGGACGGCACCGCGCAGGCCGATTGGTTCGTGAACGCGATGCGCGACGCAGGCGCGGACATGAACGTGCTGCCGCCGGTCGTGGACGTGGAGTGTCTCTCAACCTTCGGCAGGGCCAACCAGGGCTATGCGCGAGCCCAGCTCCGCGAGTTCGCGGACCGGGTGTACCAGCGAACCGGCCGGCTCGTGATGGTCTACACCTCGAAGAGCATGTGGAATCGGGTCACGGGCAACGACCGGACGTTCGGTGACCACCCCCTGTGGGTGGCCTGCTGGTTCACGAAGGAGCCCAGCGTCTGCGCACCAGAGCCGCTGCTGCCGGCAGGCTGGACGTCGTTCGACTTCTGGCAGCACGGGCCGCGTGTCATCCCCGATCCCCAGCCCGACGACCCGGACCGCACCCGCAGGGTGGACGGCAACGTGTTCCAGGGCGCCTCGCTCGCGCCCTACAAGTCACGACCCATGATCGTGGAGGACGGCGCCGAGGAGACGATGGGTGGCGAGCTGCGCCTGCAGCTGCGCGGGGTGGACGGGCACCAGATCCGCACCACCACCAGGGTCGAGGGCGGCTGGGGACCGTGGCGCGACCGCGCGTCGGCGAGCGTCGTGCTCACCGGTTCGGACGGGATGCGCACCATCCGGGTGCAGGGCCGCGACACCCGGGGCACCACCGGCGCGATCTTCCGCGACACCATCCGCCTGCTCCCCAGCGAGCCCCGGGTCACCGCGCGATCGCTCCGGCTGACCACGGGAACGGTCACCACCACCGGGTCGATCCCGATGCGCGCGGAGTGGCGCATCGGCGGGACCCTGGCCACGGTGGCGACGCGCACGGTGGACGTCCGCTGCGACGAGCGGACCGTGCTGGCCATCACGAGCGGGGTGACCGGGCCGTCGGCCGCGGGCACCGACTCGGCGGCGGTCCGGGCGCGGTCGAGCGAACGATGCGCGCTCGAGGTCCAGGTGCATGACGCGCAGGGCGCCGTGATGGACCGGCACGCGATCGCGCGCAGTGTGCGCCTCCTCGACGACGATGCCGGCTCGCTGCGCTACACGGACGCCTGGCGGCGCCGCGCTGCCCCTGGCGCACATGACGGCCGGACGACCACCTCGACGCGGTCGGGAGAGCGGGTGCGCTTCACGTTCACGGGCGACCAGGTCGGGGTGCTCGCGACGCGCGGCCCGGGACGCGGACGGATCCGCATCCGGATCGATGGTCGCACGGTCGGCACCATCGACCTCCGGGCCTCGTCCACGAGGATGCGGCGGGTCGTGTTCGTGCGCGGTCTGCAGCACGGCGAGCACACCATCGAGGTGCTCCATGTCAAGCGCGCCGATGGCCGGACCGGACGCGTGGACATCGATGGGTTCCTGTTCACGCGGCCCTGACCGCGCGCCGCTACGTCACCTGTCCTGACGCGCTCCCGCCATCCGTCGCTCGTCGCGTCGGAGGCGCGTAGGGCATCGTATGGCGATCGACATCCCAGCTCAGGAGTCCTCCCGATGCGCACGCCCCGCGCCCTCCGCTCGATCGCCCTCGGTGCCGCGCTCGTCGCGCCGGCCGTCGCGGCCCTGCCGTTCACCGCGGCCGCCCAGACCATCGCCCCAGGGACCGCGCTCATCGCGGTCACCGGCGATATCGAGGCCAACATGGTCCTGCCCATCGTGCTCGACACCGCCGCGCCCACCGAGGACGGCTTCGACCTGACGTTCCAGGACGCGGAGCGCAACACCCTGATCGTGACCTTCACCGTGGACACCGCGCGCATCTCGGACACGTTCGTGGGTGTCGGCGTGCCCGGCACCTCGATCTTCGACGACCTCTACTTCGCCGACTACTTCCACACCCAGTGCACCACCCAGACGGTGTACCTCGACGCCACGAGCGTCTACGCGGCGATCGACTGCGCGGGGCTCGAGAACGGCGCGGGCGACAAGACCATCGACCTCCACGCCGAGCTCACGACCGTGGGGCTGACGTTGCCTTCGGCTTCCCCTTCGGCCGGCTCGCCGCTGCCGTCCGCGCCGGCGCCCTCGTCGTCGCCGCAGGCGGGCGGCTGACCTTCCGCTTCGAGGTCCCGGCGGACCCCGTCGCGCGGGCAGCCCGGGCCGGGCGCTCCTGCCCGAGCGGTTCGAGCGTCCAGGCCCAGCGGTGGCTGCCGGGCCCGATGAGATAGCCCGGGAGCGTGTCCGGTCCGCAGCTCGCGGTCCCCACGCCCCGGTGGACCGCGTCGAGGTGCACCACGGCCGCCTCGCGGGCCACGAGGTCCTCGTGGTGGTCGGCGGCGGCCAGGTCGGCCGCTCGATACGGGAGCACCGACACCTGCCGTGGCCGGTCGAGCACGATGCGCAGCCCTCGCCCCGCGGCATCGGTCAGCTCCAGCCACCGGACCTCGGCACGGCCACCGCTCTCCTGCGGCCAGATGTAGGGCACCACCAGGCCCTCGACCGATGACTCGTGGCGTCCGATGCGCGCCAGGCGGCGGTCGGGATACGCCTCGTGCGGGCCGGCCCCGAACCAGGTCACCCGGTCGAGACCCGGCGCGGCCTCGAGCACGGTGCCCACGCGGGGCAGGTCAGCGAGCGCCTCGGGGATGTCGACGTGCTCCTCGACCGCGAGCCCGCCACCCGCCAGGGTCCGCACCGTTCGCTCGTGGCGGACGACCACGCCATCCCTGAGCGAGAGCTCCGCGGTCACGACCCACGCATCGTCCACCCGCTCGACGCCCACCAGGCGACGCGCGGGCGCGTCGAGGCCGGCTCGCTCCCACGCGGCCCCGACCCCGTGGATGCGGTCGTTGTCCGTGGGCGCCCGCCACAGGCTGATGGTGGGTGCGGCCGACAGCAGCGGATGGGAGAGCAGCCCGTCCGCGTCGAGGGGGTTCGGGGCATTCGCATCCACAGTGGCGATGCTGCGCACCGGCTCGCCCGGCAGTCGCACCTGCTGCCAGCCCACCTCGTGCCCCGCGTCGGCCCATGGCTCGTCGGCCGCGGTCCGGAAGGACAGCGTCAGCCAGCGCTCGCCGGGTGAGCCCGGCTCATCGGCGGCGGCCGCTACCGCCTCCCGGGGCAGCGCCAGCTCCCCGGTCCTGCCGGGCGCGATGACGGGCATCGGCAGCTCGCCCGCCGCGACCTCGTGGCCGTCCCGCGTGACCGACCAGGCCACGCTCAGCCACGCCGTGTCGCGGAACCAGCGCAGGTTCTCCAGCTCCACGACGCCCTGGCCGACCCGGGCGGCGCCACCCAGCGCGATGCGCACCGGTGTCGCGATGGCGTGGTGCTCCCACATCGCCGGCTTGGGCGTCCGGTCGGGCCACGTGAGCCCGTCGACGCAGAAGTCGCCATCGTTGGGTGTATCGCCGAAGTCGCCCCCATAAGCCCAACGGGTGCGCCCATCCGGGAGGCGCTGGAGGAGGCCGTGGTCCCGGAACTCCCAGATGAAGCCGCCCTGGAGCCCGGGCGTGGACTCGATGGCCTCCCAGTACTCCGCGAGCGTGCCGTTGCTGTTGCCCATGGCATGGGAGTACTCGCACATGATGAGCGGGTGGCGCTGCCGCCCGGACCGCGCGTGGGCCACGATGGCGCCGATGGGCGGGTACATGGGGCAGGTGAGGTCGCTCACGCCCTGGCTGCTCGCCCAGTCGAACCGGATCGCGCCCTCGTAGTGGAGCGGCCGCGACGGGTCGTATCGACGCAGCCACCCGGCCGCCGCCTCGTGGTTGGCGCCGTGCCCCGATTCGTTGCCCAGCGACCACGCGATGACGCTCGGGTGGTCCTTGTCCCGCTGGGCCATGCGTGCCACGCGCTCGACCCATTGCGCGAGGTACCGGGTGTCGTCGCACAGGGTGTCCTGAAAGGCATGGGATTCGATGTCCGCCTCGGCGATGACGTACATGCCCAGCTCGTCGGTGAGCTCGAGGAACGCCGGGTCGTTGGGATAGTGCGAGGTGCGCACGCCATCGAAGCCGAAGCGCTTCATGAGCACCAGGTCGGCGCGCATCTCGTCGCGGGTCACCGTACGTCCCCGCTCCGGGTGGAAGTCGTGGCGGTTCACGCCGTGGATGAGCACCCGCTGGCCGTTGACGAGCAGGTCGAGGCCCACGATCTCGACGCGACGGAACCCGATCCGGA
>JBEVIK010000291.1:0-3613 GCA_040510715.1 Candidatus Limnocylindrales bacterium | reverse complement strand
GTGGTCTACGCGCTCATCACCGGCGGCTTCCAGCACGTCATCGTGTTCAACCGGCATCTCCACCGCGCGGAGGCGCTGGTGCGTCACTTCGGGCGCAGCGCGTCCCACATGGAGCTGCGCGCCAAGCCATGGCACGAGTCCGTGCTCGAGGCGGAGCTGGCCCGGACCAAGCTCCTCGTCAACGCGAGCTCGGTCGGGCGGGTGCCGGACGAGACGCCGATCCCCGCCGAGCTGCTGCCGCCCGAGCTCATGGTCATCGACCTGCTGTACACGCCGCGTGAGACGCGCCTGATGCGCGAGGCAGCCGCTGCCGGCGGGACGGTCCAGAACGGCGACATCATGTTCATCGAGGAGAGCGCGGTGGCGTTCAACCTGTGGACCGGCCAGGAGGCGCCGCGCGACCTCTTCCGGGCCACCCTCGATGCGGCACGCGACAGCGCGCCCGAGCCGGTCGCAGAGGCGGCGGAGGCCTGATCCCAAGGTGACCCTGGCCGGCTCGCGCGAGCGCGAGGTCGCGCTCGACGCGGTTCGGTCAGCGGCGCGCCTGACGCGCTCTGTCCGGGCGTCCTTCACCCCGGACCTCGCTACCTCCAAGCCCGACCGATCGCCCGTGACGGTCGCGGACCTGGGCGCCCAGGTGCTGGTCAGCCTTGCGCTGTCTGCCGCATTCCCGGCGGATCCGCTGGTGGGCGAGGAGGACGCGTCCCAGCTGGCATCGCCGCCCATCCGAGACGCGCTCGAGGAGCGGCTCGCCGAGGTGCGGCCCGGGCTCGATGGGCGGACGGTCGCCGAGGCACTCGACCGGGGCGGTTCGACCGGCGGCCCGGCCGGGCGCTGGTGGACACTCGACCCGGTGGACGGCACGCTGGGCTTCCTGCGCGGGGGCCAGTACGCCATCGCGCTCGCGCTGGTGGTGGACGGGGTCGTCCAGCTGGGTGCCCTCGGCTGCCCCGCGCTCGGGCGCGCCGACGGGTCGGTGGGCGGGCTGTTCGTCGCCGAGCGCGGCGCGGGTGCCTGGGAGCTGCCGCTCGATGGAGACGGGGACCCGGTCCGACTGCGGGTCGCGTCCTGCGCCACCGCGAGCGAGGCACGCTACGCCGAGTCGCTCGAGGCGTCGCATTCGGCACAGGACGAGGCAGCGCGCATCGGCGAGCTGCTGGGAATCAGCGCTCCCCCACTACGCCTCGACAGCCAGGCGAAGTACGCCCTCGTGGCACGCGGCGATGCCTCGATCTACCTGCGCATCCCGCGCGGCGGCTACGTCGAGAACATCTGGGATCACGCCGCCGGCTCGATCATCGTCGAGGAGGCCGGGGGCATCGTGAGCGACATCGAGGGTGCGCCCCTCGACTGGGGCCGCGGCCGGCGCCTCGAGGGCAATCGCGGCGTCATCGCGGCACCGGCTTCGATCCACGGTGAGGTGGCGGCAGCCGCACGCGAGGTCATGGGCGCGCGCGTCGCCTGATCGGGGGTGGCCCGGGGGCCGCGCCGGTGGCTTGACCATCGGGCGGTCAGTACGACCGGCGAACAGGTGCCGAAGGCGGTCGCGTGCTTGACAGGGCGGTCGGCGGCCCACATCCACGCCGTGAGCGACCGCGGGACAGGTCGCCAGCGGCTGGATCCGGCCGCTCGGCGGTCGTATCGACCACCCAGCGGTCGATCGTCCGAGGGCGTGTCCCGGCGCGCATCGAGACGTCTCTCAGGCTCTCCTCATCGGATCGGGGCATCATCGCGGAGGCCGCCGCGGGAACCGTGAACCCCGGCCCGCACGTATCCCGGTACAGATCGTGGCGAACAGCACATCCCGACCCCCGACGCATCCTGGTCCCGTCACCCTCGCGGCGGTGCTCGTGTTGGCGCTGCTGTGCGCCGCGTGCGCTGCGCTCGCCGAGCCCCTCGCGGCACTCGGCCCGACCCCCGAGCCGACACCGCGGCCCTCGCGCACGCCCCGGCCGCCCGCTCGCTGGCGGATGCGCTTCTGCGATGCCCAGATCACCGTCAGGCGTGCGCTCATCATCATCGACCAGACGCACGCCCGCCTCGAGCGACGGGGCTCGGCCGGCTGGTTCGAGGAGGTCGGGGACGACCTCGCCGACCTGTCGGAGCGGGCACTGACCTTCCTCGACATCGTGCCCGACTGGCGTCCCGCGCGCTCGCTCATCGCCGCCGAACGCTCCATGCTCGAGATGGCCTTCGAGACCGGCGAGCTCATCGAGCGGATCGGCGAGTCCGGACGCTCGGAGCCACGCGCACCCGCGGTCCTGGCGGGCATGCGCTCGGTCGAGCGGCGCCGGCAGGTGGTGGCTCGCGCCATCCGGCGCGCCGTACAGCGGCGGGTCCCCTGCGCCCGGCCGGACATCCCCACGACCGAGGACATCCTGGGCGGCTGACGCCGCGGGAGGCGCCGCCTCGACCATCCGGCGTCGGGCGTCGGGCGTCGGGCGCCGGGCGTCAGGCGTCGGGCGGGATGACCCCCTTGCGCAGCATGAAGCAGCCCCAGAACCGTCGTTCGCCGGTCTGGACGACCGCGTAGGACGTGCGCGCGAAGTCGTAGAACGCGAAGCGCTCGATACCGATCAGGGGGCGCGACCGGCCTTCCGCCGTGTCGATCTCCGCTTGGACCTCGAGCTGGACGGGCGGCAGGATATCGGGCTTGCCGGTCTCCTCCATGCGTCCCGCGAAGTCCTCCACGGACGTGTCGAGCGGCAGCACCGACAGGATCGCATCGACGGCCTGGGCGGCGGTGAGGTTGTCCATGCGCAGCAGCTTGCCCGTCACGGTGGCGCGGGCGACCGAGTCCGCCGGGAAGTTGGTGTCGGCCACGATGAGCACGTCGCCGTGACCCATCGCCCGCAGGCACGCCAGCACCTCGGCATTGAGCCGATGGTCGATCCCCTTGAGCATCGCTCGCCTCCTCGCGTCGCGGCCCGGGCCGGGCCACAGACGCACAGCATGCCAGCCGTGGAAACCGGTCTCTTGACAACCGCGATCGATCGCGTGGATGCTGCCGGGCATCCCAGCGGCCTGTCGTCACTCGGCGGTTCACGCAGGCGCTGGACCCAAGGAGGAGGGTCCAAGATGGTCCACCCCGGCGAGCGCACCCGGCGGGTGCGCCCAGGCCGTCGTGCCGTGCTGCCCGGTCTCGTGGCGATCGGTGCGGCGGCAGCGCTGACGGTCGGTTCCCTGCCCGCCGTGGCGCAGGACGACCCAGCGGCCGCGCTCCGCGCTGAGCTGCTCAAGATCCCCGGCGTCGGCGCCGGCAGCCCCACCGACGCCGACTGGCAGCGGGTGGGCGAGCTCACCCTGGAACCCACCAAGGCCAATGTCGCGGAAGGCGAGTGCGCCGGCGTCAGCCTCTCCTTCATGGGACTCAACAACCAGGGCCTGCACAACAACCTGTTCCGTGGCTTCCTCAAGCCGTGGGAGGCATACACGGGCGCCACGATCAGCTGGATCGACCTGGCGCAGGCCGACTACAACGCGTTCCTCCAGCAGTCGATCGCGACCGGCACCGTCGACTTCGACATCATCGAGATGGGCGCGCCGTTTGAGGGGACCTTACTGGCGTTCTCAGCCATTCGCCTTCGTCCGGAAGGCCGACCTACATACCATT
>JBEVIK010000290.1:0-4725 GCA_040510715.1 Candidatus Limnocylindrales bacterium | reverse complement strand
CCGGGCGCGCTGAGCGGTGCGCGTGCCGGGTAGGCTTGCGGGGTGAGCCATCCCATCGCGGCCCAGGCGCCGCCCACCATCGTGTTCCCCGGCGAGCCAGGCTCGTTCGCCGAGGATGCCGCCCTCGCGTACTTCGGCCCGGACGCGCCGCTCGACCGGCTGCCCGGCTTCGCGGACGTCGTCGAGGAGGTCGCCGCCGGGCGTATCGACCGGGGTGTCGTGCCCATCGAGAACGTCGTGTTCGGCACCGTGCAGCAGGTACAGGACCTGCTGGCGGGCTCGGACGTGGCCATCGTGGGTGAGGTCATCGTGCCCGTCAGGCTGTGTCTCGCGGCCCTGCCGGGACAGCGCATCGAGGACATCGAGCGGGTCTACTCCCATGTCCAGGCACTGGGGCAGGCCGAGTCGTTCCTGCGCTCGCGACCCTGGAGCCTGCTCGCGGCGACCAACACCGCGGGCTCGGGCAAGATGATCGCCGAGCGCGGGGAGCGTGGCTCCGCGGCGGTGCTGTCGCCGCGCGCCGCCGACCTGTTGGGTCTGGAGGTGCTCGCGGCCGATATCCAGAGCGAGCCGCTCAACCGGACCCGGTTCCTGGTCATCGCGCCGCCCGGCACGGTGGTCCCGGCCACACCCGGCGCCTCGATGCACTCGACGCTGCTGCTCGCCGTCCGCAACGAGCCGGGGACGCTCGTGCGGGTGCTCCTCGTCCTCGCGGACCATGGCCTCAACATGACCAAGCTGGAATCCCGGCCGAGCCGGACGAGCACCTGGGAGTACGTGTTCTGGATCGACGTGGACGCGGACATGTCGGCGCCGGAGCAGGCACCGGCGTTGGCCGAGCTCGAGGCGTCGGCGGTCAGCGTGCGCGTCCTCGGCTGCTACGCGAAGGCGCCCGAGCCCGGGTGACGATGATGGACGGCAACCTGACATCCGACGGCGAGCTCGAGTACACCGGGCTCATGGCCCGCGCGTGGGACCCGCTGCGCGGCGACACCTCCGACTGGCCCGACCGCGCGCTGTTCCGGGAGCTGATCGCGGAGATCGGCGAGCCGGTGCTGGATGTCGGATGCGGCACGGGTCGCCTCCTGCTCGACTTCCTCGCGGACGGCGTGGACGTCGACGGCATCGAGATCTCGGGCGACATGCTCGCGCTGCTGCGGGCCAAGGCAGCCGCGGCCGGGCTGGTGGTCGAGGGACGCATCCACGAGGGCGCCATGGAGACGATGGACCTGCCCCGGCGCTATCGCCTGGTGCTGGTGCCCTCGAGCTCGTTCCAGCTGCTGGTCGACCCGCACGTGGCCGCCGAGGCGATGCGACGGTTCCACGGGCACCTGCTCCCCGGCGGCACGCTCGTGATGCCCTGGATCGACCTCGCGCAGGACCACCCCGATGGCGCGGACGACGTGTTCGAGGACGAGGCGGCCCTTCCGGACGGGTCGGTCATCCGGCGCTGGTGCCGGTCGTGGTACGACCCCGCGTCCGGTCTCGAGTCCACGGACGACCGATACCAGCTGCTGCGGGACGGCCATGTGGTGGCCGAGGAGCGCAAGGTGCGCGAGCCGGCGGTGCGGCACTACTCGCACGACGCCATCGAGGCGCTCCACCGTGCCGCGGGCTTCGATGCGCCGACACTCCTGGCCGAGTTCACGCGCGAGCCGGCGCGTGGTGGCGAGCGGATCGTGACGAGCGTCGCGCGCCGAGCGGGATGACGGGCGCGCGACGGCGGTTGACGGGAGCACGCGTCACGCTCCGGGCGCCGTTGACCACGGACGTCGAGGCCCTGGCGGCGATCCAGGCCGAGCCGGGTGTCGTGCGCTGGTGGCCACCGGACACCGCCGAGGAGCTGCACGACATGCTGTTCCAGCCGGAGGCGGACGTGGTTCCCTGGATCATCGAGCACGAGGGCCGGGTCGTGGGCTATGTCCAGGACTGGGAGGAGACGGACCCCCTCTACCGGCACGCGGGCATCGACCTGTTCCTGACCACCTCGGCGCAGGGGCAGGGCCTGGGGCCGGACGCTATCCGCACGCTCGCCGCGCACCTCATCGACGACCGGGGCCACCACCGCCTGACCATCGACCCCGTCGCGACCAACGAGCGTGCCATCCGGGCCTACGCCCGCGTGGGCTTCCGGCCGGTCGGTCGGCTGCGCGCGTACCAGCGGACCTCCGACGGCGGCTGGGAGGACGGACTGCTCATGGAGATGCTGGCCGACGAGCTGGTCCGGGACGCCTGACCCGCCATTGACCCCCGAGGCGGGTGGGGTCTACCGTCGATGAGCAGCATGAGCAACGCGGGTGCCCTCGATCCGGGGTCGGTGCGGATCGGCGACTACCTCATCGAGCGGCTCGGCGCCCTGGGTGTGGGGCACGTGTTCGGGGTGCCGGGGGACTTCGTGCTGGGCTTCTTCCGGATGCTCGACGAGAGCCCGCTCACGGTCGTCAACACGTGTGACGAGCAGGGCGCCGGCTTCGCAGCCGACGCGTACGCCCGCCTCAAGGGCATCGGTGCCGTCTGCGTCACCTACGGCGTCGGTGGGCTCAAGCTGGCCAACACCACCGGCCAAGCCTATGCCGAGCTCTCGCCCGTCGTGGTCATCAGCGGTGCTCCTGGTGTCCGGGAGCAGGAGGAGCAGCCGCTGCTCCACCACAAGGTCCGCTTCTACGAGACCCAGCGGCTGGTGTTCGAGGAGCTGACGGTCGCGGCCACCGTGCTCGACGACCCGCTCGTCGCGTGTCGCGAGATCGATCGGGTGCTCAAGGCTGCCGTGACCCACCGGCGGCCGGTGTACATCGAGCTGCCCCGGGACATGGTCGATGAGCTTGCCCCGCGGCCCGTCGGGCCCGTGGTGGACGAGGCGCCGGACACCGACCACGCCGTCCTGGCCGCGGCCGTCGATGAGGTGGTGGAGCGGCTGCGCGCGGCGCGCCAGCCCGTCGCGCTCCTGGGCGTGGGGGCCGCTCGCTTCGGCCTGCTCGACGAGGCGATGGTGGTCATCGAGCGGATGCGCATGCCCACCGCGGTGACGCTCCTCGACAAGTCCGCCATCAGCGAGCAGCACCCGCTGTTCCTGGGTGTCTACGCGGGTGCCATGAGCCGGCCCGAGGTGCGCGAGTACGTCGAATCGGCCGACCTGCTGCTGCTCCTCGGCTCGCTGCTGACGGACGTCAACCTCGGAGGTGGTACCGCCCGACTCGACCGTGCCCGCTTCATCCACGCCACCGATGGCCGGCTGGTCGTCGGCTACCACGCCTATGACGACCTCCCGCTCGGGGAGCTGCTGCTCGCGCTCGCCGCCGAGGACCTGCCCGTGTGCCACGGCACCTTCCCTGCGCCACCGCCGCTCGAGCCGTGGGTCGCCCGCCCGGATGCGCCCGTCACCGTCCAGCGACTGTTCCAGCGACTCGCGTCGTTCCTCACCGACGACACCGTGGTCATCGCCGACCCGGGCGATGCGATGTTCGGTGCCATCGACCTGCCGGTCCGCCGCGACCACGAGTTCATCGCCAACGCGTTCTACGCGTCGCTGGGGTTCGCGGTCCCCGCGAGCATCGGGGCACAGCTCGCCGCGCCGGGACGTCGTCCGCTCGTGCTGGTGGGTGACGGCGCGTTCCAGATGACCGGCACCGAGCTGTCCACGTCCATCCGGTTCGGGCTCGACCCGATCGTGGTCATCTTCGACAACGGCGGCTATGGAATCGAGCGGCTGATGGTCGATGGCAGCTTCAACGACATCCTGCCCTGGGACCACCTCCGGCTGGTGGACCTGTTCGGCGCGGGAACGGGCTTCGAGGTCCATACCGAGGCGGATCTCGACCGTGCGCTCGGTGGAGCGCTCACGTCGCCCGGGGTGCCGGCCATCATCCGGGTCATGCTCGACCCGAAGGACACCTCACCCGCCACGCGCCGCATCGCCGAGCGCTTCGGCGCGGCGGCGCAGGACATCGATACCGCCTGAGCGCCCACGCGGGCCGCCGGGACATCGACCGCTCCGAGCGTCCCGGGGGCCGCTGGGGACATCGAGGCCGCCCCACGGTTCCCCCGCGCCGCCGAGGACATCGAGATCGCCCCGAGCGTCCCCTCGCGCGGCAGGCGCGAGTGTGTACACATGTGCGTCAGTCGAGCGTGACCCAGCCCTCGCTCACGGCCACCACCGACCCGGTCACGCGTACCGAGGTGACGTTGCCGTCGCCGTCGAAGTCGGCCGCCGCCCGGAGTCGCGACGGCCTGCCCACCTCGGTGCCCTGCTCGATGGTCACGCGATGGGTCGCGCCGCGGGTCGGCGCCAGCAGCCCCAAGTAGACGCACAGCGGACCTGCAGCCGCTCCGGTCGCCGGGTCGGCGTCGATGCCCAGGGCACCCGCGTCGAACATCCGGACGCTCACGTCCGCGTCCGCGATGGTGCCGCTGTTGCCAGGGGCGACCAGCACCGCGCTGTCGACGCCGACTGACTGGCAGATCTCGGCGACCGCCTGTCGCTGCTCGTGGTCCACGTCGAGCATCACGGCGCGGTCCACGAACGGCACGATGAGATGCGGCAACCCGGTCGAGATGACCATGGGCCGTGCCTTGCGCTTGCGACCGCCGGTGCGCCAGCCGATCTCGGTCTCGGGGACCTCGAGCGCCTCGCACAGCTCGGCCAGCTCGTCCTCGTCGAGTCGCTGGAGGATCTCCACGTCCGGCTGGACCATCGTGACGTCACCGGGTCCGGTGTTGGATGCGGTG
>JBEVIK010000289.1:0-10745 GCA_040510715.1 Candidatus Limnocylindrales bacterium | reverse complement strand
GCGCACGGGTCGCCGGGTGACCTACGAGATGGTCATGATCGGGGGCATCAACGACACCCCCGAGGACGCGCACGCGGCGGCTGACCTGCTGCGGGGGCGGCTGGCGCACGTCAACCTCATCCCCATGAACCCGGTCGCCCACACGCCCTGGGAGCCCAGCACCACCGCGCGCATCGAGGCGTTCGCGAACGTGCTCCGGGCCGCGGGCCTGTCCACCACGGTCCGCCGCAACCGAGGGGTGGAGATCGGCGCGGCCTGCGGACAGCTCGCCGCCGAGCTCGCGGGCCAGCCGACGCCGAGCGCCGTCGCGCGCCGCCGGCAGCTGCTCGTGGACAGGAGTGCCACGGCGCTCCAGCTGGCGACCGCGGGGACGCCCTGATGGACGGGCTGCGCTGATGGGGGACTGGCGACCACAGGTCGCGGCGAGCATCCTGACCGCCGACTTCGGCCACCTCGACAGGGTGGTCCGCAAGCTCGAGCGGGCAGGCGTGGACCGCTTGCACCTCGACGTGATGGATGGCCACTTCGTGCCCAACATCACGTTCGGTCCGAACGTCGTGGAGGGCATCCGTCGCCTCACTGCGCTGCCCCTGGATGTCCACCTTATGATCTCGGACCCGGGCACGTACGTGCCACGGTTCCTCGAGGCGCGCCCGGAGACCATCACGTTCCACGTCGAGGCGCACCGTTCCGAGGAGCGCATCGCCGATACGCTCCAGGTCATCCGGGACGGTGGCTCGGAGGCCGGTCTCGCCCTCAGCCCATCGACCCCGGTGCACGCCGTTCGCCCGTACCTGCCGACCCTCGACGTGATCATGATCATGACCGTGGAGCCGGGGTTCGGCGGCCAGCGGTTCCTCGCGGATGCCGCACCGAAGCTCGCGGAGGCCGCCGGGCTGTTCACGGAGCGGGGCACCAGGGGCACCGTGCACGTGGACGGGGGCGTCAACCGGGACACGGCGTCGGTGGTGGGCGCCTGGGGTGCAGAGGTCTGCGTCGTCGGGTCCGCACTGTTCCAGCGCGGCCGGGACACCGCCGACGAGGTCCGCCTCGTGCGCGAGGCCGTGATGTCCGGCCGCCGCGACGGGCCCGGCAGTGACCGGTCGCCGATCGGCGGCAACGGGCTCGCGCCCGACGGCGCATCGCAGCGCATCCACGCTGGATCCCTGTCCGACCGCCGCTGACGTGCGACTCCTGCTCCAGCGCGTGAGTCGGGCGTCGGTGCGCATCGACGGCACGGTCGTGGGCGAGATCGGCCCTGGACTGCTGGCGCTCGTCGGCATCGGCCACGACGACACGCAGGACATCGCCGCGGCACTCGCGCGCCGGACGGTCGAGCTGCGCATCTTCGAGGACGACGAGGGACGCACCAACCGCTCGCTCGCCGATGTCGGTGGGTCGCTCCTGGCCGTGAGCCAGTTCACGCTCTACGCGGCCACGCGCAAGGGCCGCCGCCCATCGTTCCTCGACGCCGCGCCGCCGGAGCTGGGGCAGCAGCTGTACACGGCCTACGCGGACGCGGTCGCCGCCCTGGGCATCCCCGTGGCCCGCGGCGTGTTCGGTGCCGAGATGGCGGTCGAGCTCGTCAACGACGGTCCGTTCACGATCTGGCTGGACTCCGCCGCGTGAGCCTCGGCGAGCACCTGCACAACCGGGTGACCCGTGTCCGGCAGCACCGCTGGCGGCACCGGGCCTACACGTCGCAGGAGCGGCACGTCATCATCGGGGGCACCCCCCGCAGTGGCACCACGCTGGTGCGACGCACCCTCGACCGCCACCCGGACCTGTGCTGCGGGCCCGAGACCAGCATCCTGCTGCCGGGTGGTCTGCGCATCGACCAGGTGGCCGCGGCCTACAAGTGGCCCGCCTCGGAGCTGCGCGAGCTGATGGCATCGAGCGCCTCGCAGGGTGCCTTCGTGGACGCCTTCGCGCGCCACTATCGCGAGCGGCGTCGCCGGCCGCGATGGGCGGAGAAGACGCCCCTCAACGTGCTGTGCTTCGAGTGGGTGCTGGAACGGTTCCCGCAGGCCCGGCTGGTCCACGTGGTGCGGGATGGTCGCGATGTCGTGTGCTCGATGCGCCAGCATCCCGACCGTCGCTGGGTGGATGGCGTCGAGGTCAAGGAGCTGCGACCCCAGCCGGTCGAGGACTACATGCGGCGCTGGGTCCGGGATACCGAGGCCGGTATCGCGCTGCGCGGCGATGCGCGCTACATCGAGATCCGGTACGAGGAGCTGGTCGAGGACCCGGAGCGGATCTTGAGCGAGATGCTGGGTGCGCTCGATGAGCCCTGGCTGCCCGAGCTGCTGGTCGAGCGGACCCCCAAGGGCGGAGGGCCGGCGCACGCCAACAGCCGCATCACGACGAGCTCCGTGGGGCGCTGGCGACAGGACCTCACGGCGGACGAGCGCGCGAAGGTGCACGCGATCGGCGGCGCGCTGCTGACGCGCCTTGGCTACCCCGCGGACTAGCGCCCGGCCGACGATGCGGCCGGTCGGGTCAGGAGGCCTTGCGCTGGGTCCGGCGGCAGCGGGTGCAGGCGCGCACTCGCAGCGTCGCGGTGCCACGCTGGATGGTCAGGGGCTGGAGGTTCGGCTTGTAGCGGCGATGCGCTCGGACACGGTTCATGCCCGAGGACTGCGGGTTGAACCCGCTGATCGCGGACTTGCCGCACAGGTCGCAGGAGAGAGCCATGCAGGGACGATCCTTGCTGTCGTGATGGAGGTCGAGCACCGCAGCGCGAACGCAGGGCGCGTCGGCCGCAGACTATAGCAGACATGGCCACCCGTACGACCAGCAGCAGAGCCCGTCGCGGGAGCACGCGACCGGTCGCGGCACCCCTCCGCTGGGACACCCCGATCAGGGCGAGCGGGTTGCCGGGCGCCATGGCGCTCGGTCGCAGGGGTGATCGCCTGGGCATCGGCACCGTCCGTGACCTGGTGTTCAGCGTGCCCCGCCGCTGGATCGACACGGGCGGCCCGAAGCTGGTGCGCGAGCTGCGGGGGCTCGATGCCGGGACGCAGGTCACCGCCCGCCTCGAGCTCCGGTCCCTCCACCAGCGGCCCACCCGCCGGCGGAACCTCCAGATCACGACGGCGCTGCTGGCCGACGAGACGGGCGACACCATCGAGGCGGTCTGGTTCGGGCGCCAGTACATCGAGCGCCGGATCGGCATGCCCGGGACCTGGCTGCTGCTGGCCGGCAAGACCGGCTTCACCAGGGACGGCCACGTCAACCTCGCGAACCCCGAGTTCGAGCAGGAGGGACAGGCCGGAGTGCTCGCCGGTGCTGGGCTGCTGCCGGTGTATCGCCTCACGGCGGGCATCCGGGCGAGGACGCTCCGGCGGGCCATCCGGGGCGCGCTCGACGCGCTTGGCGGCTACCCGGAGTACCTGGACGGAGTCACGCGCGGTGGCCGCATGGAGGTCGGGGAGGCGCTTGCGGCGATCCACTTCCCGCCCGACCGCGCGACGCTCGATCGCGCCCTCGAGCGCCTGGCATTCGACGAGCTGCTGGCGCTGCAGGTGGGCATGGTCTCGCGCCGGCGCGCCCGAGAGCGCGACCAGGGAGCCGTCGTCGACGTCACCGACACGCAGGAGACGGCGGCGATCCGCGCGGTGGAGGGGGTGATCGGGGCGCAGGTGGCCGCTCGCGCGTCGGCATCGGAGGGGACGGTGGCCGACGTGCGCCTCACCGACGACCAGGTCGTGGCGGTGCGGGCCGTCCGCGGCGACCTCGGGTCCGGGCGCCCGATGATGCGGCTGGTCCAGGGCGACGTGGGCTCCGGCAAGACCGCCGTTGCCGCGATCGCGATGGCGTTCGTGGCCGATGCCGGCGGGCAGTCCGCGCTCCTCGCGCCCACGGACCTGCTGGCCCGGCAGCACGCCGTGACGCTGTCCCGCCTGTTGGAGCCGCTGGGTCACGAGGTCATCCTGCTCACGGCGAGCGTGTCGGCGGCGGAACGGCGTGCGGCGCTGGAGCTGGCGGGTGCGCCGATGACCGCGGGGTTGTTGGGTCAGAGCCGCGGGCTGGTGTTCGTGGGGACCCAGTCGCTCATCGGGGAGGCGGTCGACTTCGCGGACCTCCGGCTCGCGGTCGTGGACGAGCAGCATCGCTTCGGGGTCGCGGATCGCGAGTCGCTCTCCCGGAAGGGCAGCTCCGTCCATGTGCTGCTCATGACGGCGACCCCCATCCCGCAGGTCCTCGGGCAGGTGCTCCACGCGGACCTCGATGTGACGGACCTGCGCGCGGCGCCCCAGGGTCGGATCCCGGTGAGGACCGCCATCCGCCACCCCTCGCAGCTCGACCGACTGTGGCGGCTCGTGCAGGACGAGGCAGCAGCAGGGCATCGCACCTTCGTCGTGGTGCCACTCATCGAACCCGAGGGCAGCGACGACGAGGGCGAGGATGCCCCCGAGCCGGCCGAGCAGGAGCTCGCGCAGGACCCCTCGGTCCCGTCGTCGGACCTCTCCGCGGAGTCGGAGGCCACGCGGCTCACCGGGCTGCTGGGGCTCCGCGTCGGGATGGTCCATGGGCGCCTC
This sequence comes from Candidatus Limnocylindrales bacterium, assembly GCA_040510715.1. Taxonomy (GTDB): domain Bacteria; phylum Chloroflexota; class Limnocylindria; order Limnocylindrales; family CSP1-4; genus JAFMJV01. Next base: position 6,204 of record JBEVIK010000289.1, on the reverse strand, counting down.
AAGCCGGCGACCCGGGACGAGGTCATGGAGCGGTTCCGCGATGGCGAGCTGGACGTGCTCGTTGGCACGACGGTGGTCGAGGTGGGTGTGGACGTGCCGGAGGCGACCCTCATGATCGTCGAAGGGGCGGACCGCTTCGGGCTCGCGCAGCTCCATCAGCTCCGGGGTCGCGTCGGCCGCGGGACGGCAGAGTCGTGGTGTGCCCTCGTGAGCGACGCGCCGCCTGACTCGGTAGCCATGGAGCGACTGCGCGCCGTCGAGCGCACCACCGACGGCTTCGCGCTCGCCGAGCTGGACATCGAGCTGCGCAGGGAAGGGGAGCTGCTGGGCCTGCGCCAGAGCGGGCTGCCGCCGCTGCGGGTCGCCGACCTGGGCGACCGGCGTCACAGGGAGATGACCCGTGAGGCACGGGAGCGGGCGGAGGGTCTCGTCGGCTCCGACGGACGGCTGGCCGCCGGGCACGAGCGGCTGGACGATGAGCTGCGCGACGGGTGGCTGGTCCGGATCGGTGCCGGGGACGTGCTGCGCGCGGACGAGCTCGATGGCTGAGGCGGGCCGGGTCATCGGCGGCGTGGCACGCGGTGTCCGCTTGGTCGCGCCGGGCGAGGGCACCCGTCCCTTCGGCGACCGGGTCAAGGAGTCGCTGTTCGGCGCGCTCGAGGCGGACCCCGCAGAGCCGCTCGGTGGCGTGTTCCTCGACCTGTTCGCGGGCAGCGGCGCGGCGGGTATCGAGGCGCTCAGCCGCGGCGCACCCGCCGCGATCCTCGTGGAGCGCGATGCGGCAGCGGCCAGGGTCATCGCGGACAACCTGCGCCGGGCGGGCGTGGATGGCGGACGGGTCGTCCGCTCCGACGTGGTCGGCTGGCTGGCCGGGCCGGGGACCGCCGAGGGGCCGTTCCGCTGTGTCGTGGCCGACCCGCCCTACGCCGACGAGGACGCCCTGGCACGCACCCTCGCGGTCCTCGGCGGCACACCCGCGCTCATGGCCCACGGGGGGAGCGTCGTGTGCAAGCACCACTGGCGCTGGGAGGGGCCGCCGGAGGCCGGTGTGCTGGTCCGGGAACGCACCAGGCGGTTCGGGGAGACCGCGCTCACCTGGTACCGAGCGGGTGCGGGCTGAGGCACACTGACGCGATGCGCCACGCCATCTACCCGGGCACGTTCGACCCCATCACGATGGGTCACCTGGACATCGTCGCGCGGGCGGCGGAGCTGTTCGAGCGGCTGACCATCGCGGTGCTCGTCAACACGCGCAAGGCGCCCAGCATGAGCACCGCGGACCGCATGGCGGTCATCCGGGAGGCGCTCGACGAGGAGCTGGGCGACGTCGGGCGTGGCGTGGCGGTGGAGTCCTTCGAAGGGCTCACGGTCGACCTCGCCCATCGCCTCGAGGCTCGCTGGATCGTGCGCGGTCTCCGGGCCGTGAGTGACTTCGAGAGCGAGCTCCAGCTCGCCCACCTGAACCGCCGACTTGCGCCCGACGTGGACACGGTATTCCTGATGACCGATACCGAGCACGGCTTCGTGAGCTCGACGATGGTCCGCGAGATCGCGTCACTGGGTGGCGACGTCAGCACCATGGTGCCGGCCGCGGCGCTACGGAGGCTGCGCCCGGGCTGATCCGACGCGTCGACCCGCGTTCGGGCGCGTCACCGGCCGCCGATGGCCCGTCGTGGGATACAATCCCGTGCTGTCCCGCCGCCACTCCCAGCGAGCCCACTCCCATCGACATCATCTTCCTCATCGAACGCCTCGAGGCCCTCATCGCGAACGGCCGGCGCATGCCCATGACCAACTCCGTGGTCGTGGACCAGGTGGCTGCCCTCGACCTCGTCGACCAGCTGCGTGTCGCCGTGCCCGAGGAGGTCCGCCAGGCCAAGCGCATCAACGAGGAGACGACCCGCCTCGTGGAGCGTGCCCAGGAGGAGGCGGAGCGCATCCTCGCACGTGCCCAGGAGCAGGCGGCATTCCTCATCGAGGAGCGCGAGCTCACCCGCGCGGCCGAGATCCGGAGCCAGCAGATCGTGGCCCAGGGCCACGCGGACGCGGACGAGATCCGGCGGGGCGCCGACCAGTACGCGGCCACCGTGCTCATCCGCCTCGAGGGCGAGTGCGTGCGTGCGCTCCAGAGCATCCGCCGCGGCATCACCATGCTCGACGAGCGCCACCCGGACGAGCCGGCGCCCCAGCCTGCGCTCGAGCCACCCGGCCCGCCGGAGCTCGAGATGCCGCAGACGGGAGCACGCGTCCATGCTTAGCTGGAACGTCGCGGAGCTGCTGCGCGCCGTGCCCGGCACGAGCCGGGAGTACCCCATCGGCATCGACAGCCTGCCCATCGCCGAGGACCTCGCGACGGCTGCGCCCGTGCGTGGCTCCCTGCGCCTGGCCAACACCGGGCGGGGCATCATCGCGCGCGGCCACCTGACCACGGCCCTGCCCGGGACCTGCAGCAGGTGCCTGACCGCGGTCACCGCGCCCGTCGAGGTCGACATCGAGGAAGAGGCACTCCCGTCGATCCACATCGACTCGGGGATGCCGCTCGACATGACCGACGAGCCCGATGTCCTGCGTATCGACGACCATCACGAGCTGGACCTCTCGGAGGCCGTGCGCGAGGCGATCTCGCTCGCGGAGCCCATCGTGGTCCTGTGCCGACCCGATTGTCGCGGGCTGTGCCTCGCCTGCGGCGCCGACCTCAACGCCGACCCGTCGCATAGCCACGGCGCGGACGAGCTCGATCCACGCCTCGCGGCGCTCGTCGCCATCCGAGAGCGCCTCGACGAGGCAGGCTGACCTCTCGCCAACACGCCGCGCACCGACCTGGTGGCGGTCCACGTCATGAGCCGACAAGGAGATCACGAACATGGGTGTCCCGAAGCGTCGCGTGTCGCACGCGCGACAGGGCGATCGCCGTTCACACCACGCGCTGACGACGCCGCAGCTGGAGGAGTGCCCGCACTGCCACCAGATGAAGCAGGCACATCACGCATGCCCCACGTGTGGCTGGTACAAGGGCCGGGAGGCCGTCCGCGTCAAGCAGCGCTCGAACGCCGAGGCGGGCTCGTGATCCCGCCCCGGCCCGTGAGCGCCCGGTCGACGGGGCCGCGGGTCGGGGTGACGCGAGCCGGTTCGGTCGTCCCGGTGGCCTGAGGCCGCGATGGACCAGGCAGCACTCGAGCGGCGCCATGGCGCCGTCGCACGTCCCCGCATCGCGGTCGATGCCATGGGTGGCGACCACGGTCCGCGGGAGGTCGTGCGTGGCGCGGTCGAGCGCGCTGCCACCGACCCGGACATCGAGGTCATCCTCGTGGGTGACACGGCACGTATCGACGAGCAGATCGACGGAGCGCTGCCGGCCAACGTGAGCATCGTGCACGCGACCCAGGTCGTGGACATGCACGAGGACGCGGCACTCGCGGTGCGTCGCAAGAAGGACGCCACCATCAACGTCTGCATGCGGCTCATCCGGGAGGGTCGCGCGGATGCGGTCGTCACGGCCGGGCATACCGGGGCCGGCGTCGCCTCGGCGATCCTGCACTTGAAGCGCCTGCCGGGCGTGGACCGCCCCGCGCTCGCCATCCAGATGGTGACGGACCGCGGCCCGTTCATGCTCCTGGACATCGGCGCGACCACCGACTCGACCGGGCTGAACCTGGCCCAGTACGCCCACATGGGCGCGCTGTATGCGGAGCGTGTGCTGGGCGTCGCGAAGCCCTCGGTCGCCCTGCTGTCCATCGGCGAGGAGTCGGGCAAGGGCGAACAGCGTGTCAAGGACGCGACGGCGATGCTCGACGGCTCGGGGCTCCGGTTCCTGGGCAACGTCGAGGGCCGCGACCTGCCCCTGCACAAGGCCGATGTCGTGGTCTGCGACGCTTCGGTCGGCAACGTGGTCATGAAGTTCTTCGAGGGTGTCGCGAACGCCATGCTGGGGCTGCTCGAGGCGGAGTTCCGGCGACCCCCGTGGGGTCCCATCGGCTACCTGTTCATGCGCCCGGGCATCCGGCGCATCCGGGGCAAGTTCGACTACGAGCGCCTGGGGGCCGCCCCGCTCCTCGGTGTCAACGGCACGGTGCTCATCACGCACGGCAGCGCGACGCGCCGCATGATCGGCTTCGCGGTGGACGTGGGAGCCCAGTCGGCCCGCGCGGGGATCCCGGAGCACATCCAGGAGGCCCTCGCACGCACGGGTACCACGAGGCGCGTCGCGGCCACCGACCAGTCGCCGAGCGATGGACAGGCGACCGACGAGGCGACCGCGGAGCTGGTCGCCGTGGGTGGCGCCGGCGAAGCCCCGTGACCGGCCGGTCGCCGTGACCGGGCCGGCGGGTGCCTGGCCGGAGGACGCGGCCACACCGGACGCCGATGATCGCCACCGCAGCGAGCGAGACGGACGACGGCTGTGTCTCGAGGCGCTGTTCGAGTCGGACTTCGGCCAGCGCACCGCACGGGAGGTGCTCGAACGGCGCATCGAGGAGTCGGCAGCGGACCCCGTGGCGGCCGCCCATGCCCGCACCCTGGTCGACGCGGTGGTCCGCGACCGGGTGGGCATCGATGCCGCGATCGAGCGTGCCGCGCCCCAGTGGCCGGTCGTCTCGCTGGCCCGGATCGACCGCTCCCTGTTGCGTTCCGCGATGGGCGAACTGCTACACTGCCCCGCGACCCCGACGGCGGTCACGATCTCGGAGTGGGTCGAGCTGGCTCGATCCTACAGTGGCGAATCGGCGCGCAAGCTACTCAACGGCGTACTCGGTCGGGTCGCTCGGGAGGCGAGCCGGCGGCCCCGGCCAGGGAGACCAGGCGGGGATCAGACAACGACCGACGACCAGGAGGAACCACCAACGTGACGTCTTCGACCTACGACCGTCTCAAGAAGATCGTCGTGGAGCAGCTCGGCGTCGACGAGGAGGACGTCAAGCCGGAGGCTTCCTTCGTGGATGACCTCAATGCGGACTCCCTGGACCTCGTCGAGCTCATCATGAGCCTCGAAGAGGAGTTCGGGACCGAGATCTCGGATGAGGATGCCGAGAAGATCCGCACCGTCCAGGACGCCGTCGACTACATCGACGAGCACTCCAACCAGTAGCCCGCCCGCCCTGGTGGCGTCCGCCGCAGGGCTGGAGGCGAGGCTCGGTCACACGTTCCAGGACGCGCGCCTGCTGGAGCAGGCGCTGACCCATAGCAGCTACGTCAACGAGCACCCGGAGCCGCCGCTCGTCCCCAACGAGCGGCTGGAGTTCCTGGGCGACGCGGTGCTGTCCCTCGTGATCTCGGAGGCGCTCTGGGACCGGCATCCCGATGACGCCGAGGGGGTGCTCACGGCGCGCCGCGCCGCCATCGTCTCGACCCGCGACCTCGCGCGCATCGCCGCACGCATCCAGCTGGGGGACTACCTGCGTGTCGGGCAGGGCGCCGAGCGCTCCGGGGAGCGGAACCGTGGGTCGGTGCTGGCATCCACCTTCGAGGCGGTGGTCGCGGCGGTGTACCTCGACGGCGGCATCGAGGCCGCCCGCCGGCTGGTGCTCGCCCTGTGCGGCCCAGAGCTCGACCGACCGATGCCCCCCGTGGCGCTCAAGCCGCCCAAGAGCCGGCTCCAGGAGCTGGCCTACCAGCGCGCGGGCCGTCCGCCCTCCTACCGCGTCCTGTCGGTCGAGGGACCGGCGCACGAGCGCCGATACGAGGTGGACGTGGCGCTCGAGGGCACGGTCCTGGGCACCGGAGAGGGACCCAGCAGGCGCGATGCCGAGACCCAGGCTGCGACGATGGCCCTCGCGACGCTCGCCGTCCCCGAGACCGAGACCGGCCCGACGGAAGCCGCCGGGACGGTGCCCGGGGCTGACGACGCGGACGTCGACACCTCCTCGGACGTGAGGACGACCGAGCCCACAGAACGGTGAGCACGGCACGGCTGCGCTCGCTGCGCCTCGTCGGCTTCAAGTCGTTCGCCGAACGGACGGTGGTCGAGTTCGGCCCCGGCATCAGCGCCATCGTTGGCCCGAACGGGAGCGGCAAGAGCAACCTCGCGGACGCGCTGCGGTGGGTCCTGGGCGAGCAGGGACGCACCCTGCGCACGCGCCGCGCGGAGGACCTCATCTACGCGGGTTCATCGACGCGCCGCGCACAGGGCATGTCGGATGTGACGCTCCTGCTCGACAACGAGGACGGGCTCCTGCCGGTCGAGTACGCGGAGGTGGAGCTGGGGCGCCG
>JBEVIK010000288.1:0-13751 GCA_040510715.1 Candidatus Limnocylindrales bacterium | reverse complement strand
TGCTGGACGTCCAGCACTGAGGCGAGGCTCCGTCGCGCCGATGCCGGCCGACGAGCACGGACTCAGCGCCGGTCCACGGACCCCGGCGGCTGACCCGATCCAGGCACGACCAGGTAGTCGGCGGTCACGCCGGGGAACGCCGCGGGGTCGTCCGGCGTCCCCGCGGTCAGGGTGCGCGTCCCCTCCAGGTCGTGCGGCAGCAGGAACACTCCGACCCGGAACGCGCCGGCGTCATCCGTCGTGACCTCGATGGGTCGCGAGGCGGTGAGACCCTTGTCCCAGGTCAGGGTGATGGTCGTGCTCAGCGGGAAGCCAGTGCCACTGACCATGGTGGCGTAGCCGGCAGGCCCGCTCCGCGGGCTGATGGTGAGGACCGGGTCGATGCAGGGCACGACGACGTCCCGGAAGGCACGCGCGACGACGGTGCCCCTGAGGTCGCGCTGACGGCCCTGCGCCTGGTACGTCCCTGCCTCGCGGCCGGTCACCGGCAGCCGGATGTCAAAGGTGCCGTCGTCCTGGACGCTCCCGCTCGTGACATCCCGTTCGCCTGCCGGCCCGAACAGCACCTCGACCGGTCCGGGATAGAACCGCCGGCCGCGAACCCGCAGCTCGGCCACCCCGGGCTGGCCGGGCGCCAGCGGCAGGCAGTCCGGCTGCACCGGGCGGAGATTCGCCGTGCGTTCCTCGCACGGCACACGGAAGCCCGTCTGCGCCACGACCTGGCCGTCCACCTCGAGCGCCACCCGGTACTCCCCGACCGGCCTGGCCAGCGGCGTGATGGTCGTGGCCGTCAGCGTGCCATCCCGGGCGAGCTCCGCCGGGAACCGCTCGGGCTCGAGCACGTCGGCCGCGGCCCCGTCAGCGTCGAACACCAGCTCCACCGTGGGTGCCCGGCTCGCGACCGACGTCAGGCGGATGCCGCTCCCCTGGACACCGATCTGGATGCGCCGCTCGTCCTCGCCTCGCAGCGCGGGTCGGTCGCAATCCGGGTCGAGGGTCAGGACCGCGGGCTCGCAGGGCACCGTGAACGTGGTGGCGACCACGCGGCGAGGCCGGAAGTCGGGTGCGTAGGCCGCGATGCCCGACGCCTCGATGTGGGGGAAGCGCTGGACGGCGCGCACCCGGATGCGCATGGGGTCCCGCTGCCAGGGATCGATGCGCATCGCGAACGCACCGTCCTCGCCGACCTGTGCCTCGAACGTCTCGTTGGAGCCGGCGGTGTCCCAAGTGATGGTCACGAGGCCGGCCTGGAAGCCGGTCCCCTGGACGGTCACGTCGTAGCGGTCCTGGGGCGACCCGGGTGGTGCGCACTCGGGTGAGACCCTGAGCGTGGGGCGCTCCTGACACGGGACCTCGAATGGCGCGGCGGCGATCCATGGGTTGCGGACCGCGGCACGCGCCATGCTCTGGCCATCGCCGAAGCCCTGGACGGCGGCCGCGTAGTGGAAGCCCTCGGGAAGCGCCTCGATCCCCTGGTAGGTGTGCTCGAGGCGTCCGTCGCCATCGGTGGTGAGGGGCTCGGACACGATCTCGCGGTCGGGCACCACGAGGGCCACCCGGATCTCCGTGTCGGGCTGGAAGCCGGTGGCAACGAACGTGAGGTCGAAGGAGCCGCCCGGGTCGGTGCAGGTCGGGTCGACCGTGAGCGCCGGCAGACAGGGCGCCTGGAGGTACGTGTCGACGTTGGGCCCGATGCCCGGCTCACCCGCGTACACGGAGCCCCCGGTCGTCTCCGCCGGCAGCGGCACCGGCACCGATGTCCGGAAGGCGCCCAGCTCGTCCACGTCGGCGAACGCGACCGGCTCGGCCTCGACGGAGAACAGGCGGATGGGCACGCTGCTGCCCGGCTCGAAGCCGTGGCCGACGACCTCGACATCGCGGGTCTCCGGCGTCTCGGGATCGGTGTCGAGCGGCAGGCACGAAGGCTGCACGCTGATGCCCGGGATGCCCGAGGTCGCGGCACGCGCCGGGCCGGCCCCGAACGGGGTGTCGTCCGGGCCTGGCACCAGCCCCGACAGGAGGAGCAGGGCGCCGAGGATGGCGGCGGCCAGCCGCCTCGCCATAGCTAGCGCTCGAACCCCGAGAAGTAGACGGCCGGTGTTCCCTCGCAGGTGCCGTTGCACTGCAGCCGGAGGGTCTGTTCGGGTCCCACGGCGATGGGCGTCACGAAGTGGAAGTCGAGGTCTCGGAAGTTGTCCAGGTTGAGCACGAATAGGTCCTGGCCCGAACGCCGGAGCCGCAGCGTGCCGCTGGTGCCGTCCGGGTTGGAGAACACGAGGTCCGTGACGAACAGCGTCCGGTCCGCGCTCGGGGTGAGCGCATCACCTCCCGCCTGGAGGCGTCCGTCGCGCGGCGTCTGGACACCAGCTGGGCCCGGCGTGGGCGTGGGTGTCGTGGGCGAGGTCGTCGCACCGGCCCCGGGCGTGGGCGTCGGCTCCCCGCCGTTGCCGTTCCCGTTGCCATTCGGGTCCGGGTTCGGGTTCGGGGTGATGCCCACGGCCGCGAGGACCTCCTCGGCACGCTCCTCCGCGGCCGACCGGATGGCGGGCTGCAGGAACAGCAGCCAGATGAGCACGAGGGCCACGAGTGCCGCGAGGAGCAGCGCCAGCGCCTTGAGGAACCACGACGGCAGGATCGGCTCCTGGAGCATCGAGCCGCCCACGAGCACCGGCGCCTGGCCACCATCGAGCTGGAGCTGGAAGGAGTGGGTCTTCGGCTGGCCCCGCCAGAACCGCTTGCGTGGCTTGACCGCCACCTTCGTGAACGCAGCGGCACCCGGATCGATGACCATGGCCGGCGGCTTGATGTCATACGCCAGCGTCCGGTCCGGGTCGAGCCCGGCGACCGACGCGTTGAGCACCGTGTTGCCCCGGTTGTCGATGGCCAGGTCGTGCGTCGCGCTCGTGCGACCGCGGGAGGTGCGGGGCGCCAGCTCTGCGCTGGTCTCGCTGAATGCGCCGACCTGGAGCTGGCCCTCCTCGACCACCGACCCTGCCGGATCCTCCTGCGACGCGACACGCACGCCGAACGCCAGCGGTCCCGCGGGGACGTCGGGCGACCGTGGCGGCTTGAACGTGATGCGCGCGGTCTGCTCGGCGCCCGGGAACAACGAGATGACCGGCGGCTCGGCCGTGGACCACGGGGCCGCGTCTCCCAGCACCTGGACGGTGAACTGGTCCACCACGGTGCCGTTGTTGCGGACGCGGATCTCGACGCTCGCCTGCGCCCCCGGCGCGACGGCCACTGACCTGGTGCCGAGGACGGCGATCGCTCCCATGGGCGGCAGTCTAGGTCGCCTTCCGCCGGCACGACTACCCGTCGGGGCGATCGGGCGGGCGATCGCGCGTTCAGTCGGCGTTCAGTCGCCGGCAAGTCGGGTCGGGCAGTCTTCCGCGCACCCGGCGCCCGTGACCCGGGCACCCAGTGGGACGCACGTACGCCCGAACGGGCAGCCGCCCGAGGGCACCACAGGGAGTGCCGTCATGTACCTGCTGCAGGACCAGTCAACGGACGCCCGACGGGTCGAGACCGTCGAGGTCGCGGTGTCCGCGGCGGACCCCGTGTCGCGTGCCGGCACGGTCGCCCAGCTGCGGGCCGCGCCCGGCATCCGAGTGGTGGAGGACCCGGGCGGCTCGACGGTCGCCCTCGTCGTCACGGACGAGGTGGACGAGGAGGCGACGCGGCGCATCCGGGCGCTTCGGCGGCAGGGTGTCGAGCGCGTGGGATTGCTGGTCGCACGACTGGACGACCAGGGGCTGCTCGCCGCGGTCGAGGCAGGCGTCTCGGGCGTGCTGCGTCGAGGCGATGCCACGTCTGGCAACCTCCGCTCCATGATCCGCTCGGTGGCGCTCGGTGAAGGGACCCTGCCACCCGACCTCCTGGGCCGGCTGCTCGACCAGGTCGGCCGCCTCCAGCGCCAGGTCCTCGCCCCGCGCGGCCTGACGTTCCGTGGGCTCTCCGAGCGCGAGGTGCGGGTGCTGCGACTGCTCGCAGACGGCATGGACACCGCGGAGGTCGGCCGGGAGCTGTTCTACTCCGAGCGGACCGTCAAGAACATCGTCCACGACATCACGAGCCGGCTCGAGCTGCGCAACCGGACCCACGCGGTCGCGTATGCCATCAAGCAGGGGCTCATCTAGGGCCTGATCCCGGCCCCCGGGACACGGGGACTCACGCGCTGTCCGGCTCTTCCTCGACCTCTTCCTCGTCCGCCTGGCGCTGGCCGATGAGGCCTGCGCCCTCCTCCTCCACGGGCTCCTCTTCGTCGCCCGCGGCGTTCTCGATGGAGATGCCGCGCTGGACCGTCGACTCGTCGGCCACCTCGCGGGCCGCGGTGACCGGGGCGGGCGTCGGTGACGGAGCGTCGCCAGCCATGAGGTGCTCGGCAGCGCTCGAAGCCTCCCGCTCGAACCGGTCGGATGGATGGCTGAGCGCGAGGCCGCCGCCCACCTCGGTCCCGTCCACGGCCCCCGCGCGCTGCTGGAGGACGTGGCTCAGCTCGTGCGCGAGCGTCCGCTGGCCCGATGGGCTCGAGGGGTCGTACTGCCCGGATCGGAACACGATGTCGGAGCCTACCGTGTAGGCGTTGGCGTTGACCGACCGGGCCGATTCCGATGCGGCCGCGTCACGGTGGATCCGGACGTCAGAGAGGTCCGCCCCCAGCCGGGACGACATGTCGGCAGCGACGGCAGGTTCGAGCACCTCGCCCGACCGGGACAGCACCGAGCGCACCTTGTCCGGTGCCTCGTCGTCCAGCAGCTGCGCGACCCCGGCGTTGCCCGCGATCGCCTGGAGGTGGGCGATGGAGCCCGGATCGAGCGCGGCGGGACGCCTGTCGGCGACCGCGCGAGCGGCAAGGATGGGCGCATGTCCCGGTCCGACTGACCCGGTGGTGCGCCCCGGCGAGCCTGCCCTGACGGCACCGCCAAGCTCCAGCTCCAGCTCGTTGCCCATGCGCATCACCCCCTGTGATGGTCGGCCCGGGTGTGGGCGCCCGTCTCGTCGTCCAGCCTGACGAGGGCACCGCTGGTCACGAAGGCCCTGCGGAGCGGCTGCCCGGGAACCGCTCGCTGCCCGATCGGGCCGCTGCACCTGCCCATTGGTGCGACCAGCCGGACATCGCCACGGGTGCCGTCCACGCCCACGATCTCGGCATGACCCGGCAGCGGGCACACCGCCGCACCACCCCGCACGCGAGCGCGCCCGACACCGAGCGTCCCGAGGACACGGCGGCGCGGCTGGGGATCAGCCCCGTCGAGCTGTCGCAGGAGCTGGCGGTCGCCGATGGGGCGAGCCGGGTACGGACGATGGGTGACCTCCAGGCGGGACCCGGCAACGCGGCCCTCGGCGGGTTGCTGTCTGCATCGGGGAGGTCGGTCGGCTTGGGCATCGGTGGGGGTGGCATCACGACCCACACCACCGACCTCACGATCTCCCGCGACATCGGCGATGACGAGGTCGCTGGGCCATCGGACGAGGTCGTGGCGCTCGATGCGGGTGCCCAGGCGAACGCGATCGAGACCGTGGGTCCGGTCGCGGAGTCCAGCTACGCGGTCGAAGCCTCGTCACTCGCGGACGTGGTCGCAGCCATCGGGGGCCGGTCGGAGGCCGGCCACGTGGCGTGGGGGCCCGCGCTCGACTTCCACCAGACCGACGGGCGCATCGACTCGGTGACCATCAGCGTGTCCATCGACCTCCAGATGCCGTCGTGGTCGCCCCCGGCCGCGATGCTCCCGAAGGCGCGCGCCGAGTGGACGCGCTGGTATGCGGCGCTCCGGGCACACGAGCAGGGCCACATCGACCTCGTCCACCAGCTCTTCGACGGCATCGCGACGCGCATCCTGGGCAAGACGACCCGGGAAGGGCAGCGGCACTTCGAGAGCGCCAAGACGTCGCTCGGCACGCAAAGCCGCGCATACGACGCTCGCACGGGTCACGGCACCCGGCAGGGCACCGTCATGAACGTGTCCATCGAGCAACAGGAGATCGACGAGGAGCGCCGGAAGCGCGAGGCGGCGGAGAAGGCGAAGGAGCGCGAGAGCGCCGTCCCGGACGTCGGCGACGAAGGGGAGTGAACTCGGGCATCCTGCCGCGATGGATCCCGGCGACCCGGCTGGCGAAGCGCCCCACGTGCTCATCGTCGGCGGGCTGCTGACCCCGCCCATCGGCTATCGCCGGATGCGCCGGCGCCTGCTGGACCACGGCGCCGCGAGCGTCGATGTCGCGCCGGTGTCGGTGATCGACTGGGCTCGTGCGGGGCTGTCGGGATTCGGCGCGCTCCAGCGCACGGTGGCGCGAGCCATCGAGGGGACGCACGCTGGCGCCGGCCGGCCCATCATCGTGGTGGGCCACTCCGGGGGTGGGCTGCTCGCGCGGCTCGCCATGAGCGACGCACCCTACCGCGGGCGCATCGGAGGCGTGGCTCCGCTGGTCGGGTGCCTCGTCAGCCTCGGCTCGCCCCATGACCTGCATCGTGCACCGCTCGGACGCTCGCATGAGGGCGTCCGCCTCGCGGCGTTCCTCGCCGAGCACCAGCCCGGCGCGTATCACCGGGGGACCCGATACGTGACCGTCGCGTCGGACGCCGTACCGGCATCCCGGCCCGGGACCCGACGCCGCGGTCCCGTCGCACGGATGCAGCTCGCGTTCTTCCGGCGCATCACCGGCCCCACGCTGCCACCGGGCAGCGACGGCATCGTCTCCGTGGGGCTCGCGCACCTCGACGATGCTGCCCAGGTGACCCTCCACGATACCTATCACGGGGTCACCGGCAGCCCGTGGTACGGCGACGACGCGGTCATCGACGTGTGGTGGCCCGTCGTCCTGCGGTCGTGGCGAGACGCCATCGGACGGTCGCCGGCAGCCGGCGACCGTCAGGAGGAGGGCGCGGACGCACCCGGCGGCGAGGGGGTGCCCGGTGCCCCGGTCGACTGAGCGGGTGTCGGGACCCGCGACACCGAGGGCGCGGGCAGGACGGTCAGCGGGATCTCGAGGACCGGGCTGCCGACCCGGGAGGCCCGCGCGCCGGAAGCGTCGATCGCGTCCACGAGGAGGACCCACTCGCCCGGCTCGTCGGGAGGTGTCACGGTCAGGCGCACGGTACGGCGTGCGCCGGGCGTGAGCGCCGGGACTCGGCGGCTGCCGACGATGGGCCGTGGCCCTGCCTGGCCGAGGGCCAGTGAGCCCGCGGGCGTGGCGCGCACGTCGAGGCGCCAGCCGCGCATCGGGGTGTCGCCCTGGTCTCGCACCTCGAGCAGCAGCTCGACAGGTGTACCCGCGACCGCTTCGCGCGGCGCGCTCTCCAGCGCATAGCCGATCTGGCTGCCACGATCCGAGAGGTACTCCGCGATGGCCTGGTAGTAGGCGTCGGCCATCGCCTGGCGGACCCGCGGCCGCTTGAGCATCCGGAGCTCCCGGGGATTGGACAGGAACAGGCCCTCCGAGAGCACCCCGGGCATCCGGGACGGCCGCAACAGGCGCGGCGGGTCGACGTCCCGGAGCACGTAGTAGGGGTACGTCAGCGCTCCGTGGTCGTAGGGCCGCCAGCCGTCCGCAGCGACCGATGCGAGGGCCGCCACCATGCGGGCCTGGATGGTGCGCGCCAGTCGCGCCGAGCGACCCCGGAACGTGCGCTCGTCGGACCAGTAGGTCGACGGGCCGCCGGTGGTGCGATCGACCGCGAAGTTGTTGTGGATCGCGATGAACAGGTCCGCGCGGGCAGCGTTGGCGACATCGTTGCGCGCAGCGAGGTCGTCGGTGACGTCGATGACGCCGTCGAACGTCCGGTCCACGGCCGGGCTGTTGACCTCGCTGTCGCTGTCGCGGGTGAGGACCACGTTGACACCGGCACCCTCGAGCATCCGCGCGAGACGCCTCCCGATGTCGAGGTTGAGGTCCGCCTCCCGCGTGCCGTCGGGCGCGACGGCGCCGTCGAACGTGCCGCCGTGCCCAGGATCCACGACGACCGTGATCGACCCGGGGTGCGGATGGACAGGTCCGCCCGCGACGGTCAGCCACGCCTCGACCCGCTCCTCGGGGGCGCCCGGGTCGCCGTCCCGGGGCGTCGCGGAGACCTCGAGCCGGTACGGTCCCGGCGCGACCCGCCGGCCTGCCCCGTCCCTGCCCTGCCAGCGGCGCTGCAGGGAGCCTGCCGGGTGCTCACCATCGAATAGCACGCGCACCGTCCGCCCGTCGAAGTCCGTGACACGCAGCCGAAGCCGGGCCGGGGCAGCGAGGTCGACGCGGGCCGTGACGCTCGCGCCGGGGCGATCCGTCCGGAGCAGGGAGCGCGGGACCGAGAGACCGACCAGCGGCTCCTGGGCCACCTGCCCCAGCGCTGTCGATGCCGGTCCGAGCAGCGAGACGATGGCAAGGACGACGAGAGCGGCGAGCGGCGGCGTGGCCCTGGTCACGGCGCGCAGGATGCCACGAGGACGCCCACGACCTCGGCGATCGTCCGGCATGACACCGATGCGTGCGCGTGGGAGCATCACGGGATGCCGTTGCACGGGGAGTACGCACCCAGCACGGCCGGCTGGGCACGCAAGCAGGCCGAGCGGTACGAGGCGAGTGGTGGCGAGCAGGGTGGCCTGAGCGGGGGTCGCCCCATCATCGTCCTGACGAGCGTCGGCCGGAGGACCGGCAAGCTTCGCAAGACCGCGCTGATGCGAGTGGAGCACGAGGGGCGCTACGCCGTCGTCGCGTCGTTGGGCGGCGCCGCGCGGAACCCCGTCTGGTACCACAACCTCAAGGCAGAGCCGCAGGTGGAGCTCCAGGACGGCGCGGTGAAGCGTGACTATCGCGCGCGCGAGCTCGACGGCGCGGAACGCGAGGAGTGGTGGTCACGGGCCGTCGAGGCATTCCCCCAGTACGCGACGTTCGCGCGCAAGACGAAACGCGTCATCCCGGTGTTCCTGCTGGAGCCGACCGACGACTGACCACGACCCGGACGGCATCGGACCCCCGATGGCTCCTGCTGTCCACCTCGGTGGATGTCGCGCCGGCCGGGGGTCCGTCCGCACCATGATGACCACCGGCGGTGCCCCGATCCATCGGTCGGGTGCTGCATCCGGCATGCGACGGATGTCGCGGTCTCAGCCTCGCACGAGGTGATACCAGGGGCCGAACTCCGCCTCGACGCATAGCCGCCCCAGCTTCTGGTACTCACGTGCCGTGCCATGGATGAGGTCCGCCATGGCCAGCGACCGCTCCTCGGCGGCGGCGAGATAGGCACCCGCGAGACAGATGTTGCGCACGTTGCCGCCCGAGATCCGGAACCGCCGGGCGAGGAACCGGAGGTCGAGGTCGTCGCCGCGCGGGACGTCGGCGGGGAGGTGGCGCTCCCAGAGCCGGAGGCGATCGTCCTCGTCGGGCACCGGGAAGTCCACCACCGCATCAAGCCGCCGCGTGAACGCCTCATCGAGGTTCGAGCGCAGGTTGGTGGTCAGGATGGCGACGCCGTCGAACAGCTCCATCCGCTGGAGCAGGTAGGCCACCTCCACGTTCGCGTACCGATCGTGGGAGTCCTTGACGTCGGACCGCTTGCCGAAGACCGCGTCGGCCTCGTCGAACAGGAGCACACCGTTGACCCGGTCGGCCTCGCTGAAGATCCGGTCGAGGTGCTTCTCGGTCTCGCCCACGTACTTGTCGATGACCGTGGACAGGTCGATGACATACAGGTCCAGCCCGAGCTCGCGGGCCATGACCTCGGCGGACATGGTCTTGCCGGTCCCCGAATCACCTGCGAACAGGGCGGTCAGACCCCGGCCACGGGTCGACGATGCCGTGCCCATGCCCCATCGATCGAGCACCACGTCCCGGTACCGGGCCCGTGACGCGAGCTCCCGCAGCTGCTCGACCACCTCACCGGGCAGCACCAGGTCCTCCCAGCCGACCGCCGGATGCACCCGTCGCGCCAGCCGCTCCAGCCCGGCGGCGTTCTGCGCACGAGCACCGGACCGGAGGTCATGTGCTGCCAGCGGTCGGTCCTCCGCGACGGCCTGCTGACGCGCCGCGAGGGCGGCCCTGACGATCTGCTCCGGGCCCAGGCGGAACTGGATGGTCTGCGTCCCGGGGTCGGCGATGCCCGCGTCGGCGCCGAGCGCGGCACCCCAGGCACGCGCCCGGTCCTCGATGGAGGGGACCGGGGCCTCCACCAGCACCGGCACGTCACGTGCCCACGTCGGATCCCAGGTCCGTGCACCCACCAGCACGACCGGGCACGGTGCCTCCGCGAACGCCCTGACCGCCCCCGCGCCCCGCTCGGCGAGGACCTCCACCGGTCCCGCAAGGAGGGTCGCGTCGCGGAGGCGGCATTCCCGAGCCCCGGCAGCCGCCACCTCGAGGACATCATCGGACGGACCCAGGCGGGCGAGGTCGAGGGCGAGGACCTCGCGGCCCGCCGACGCGAGGCTCGCGGCGACCATGGCGAAGGCCGCCGACCCCGGGCGCTCCTGGACGTGCACCAGGCGGACACCCGCCCCGAACGCCCGCGCGACCCGAGCGCCTTCGGGCATCGCCATCGGGATCGGAGGCATCTCGAGCGCCGCGACGCGCGGGTCGGGGCTGTCGTCCCCCACCAGGAACGCGGCCACGCGGTCCGGCACACGCAGGGAACGGGTCAGGAACGGGCGTTCGGGTTCCTCGACGATGACCAGCCCGCCGGCCACGAGCGGCGACGCCGGACCGAGCCTGGCACGCGCGGGCGTGGCGCCGGGCACCCCGGTCGCCAGCTCCAGCGCGAGGCCCACGCCCGCCCGCCGGCGGGAGACGTCGTCCTGGAGGTACGCGTACAGGCGCTCGAAGCGGGGGTCGATGTCGGGGGCGAGCGCGGCGAGCAACAGCTCCAGGTCGAGTGGCGAGAGCCCGAACCCACGGACCAGCCGTCGCAGCCGGAGCTCGGCGCCGGCGCCCTGCGCCGCGTCCGCCGCAGCCTCGATGCCGGCCGTGGCCTCGCCCGTCGTGGAGCCGGCACCCGGGATCCCTTCCGGGAACAGGGGCCGCGTCCCCTCCAGCAGCGTATCGACCATGGTGTCGGGGATGTACAGGCCCCGGAACCGGTCGTCCGGGTCAGGATCCCCGGCCCGGCGTCGTGCGACCGCGTCGCGGACCCTCGATCCGAGCACCGCCAGTCGGGCGGCCAGGTATCCCAGGGACGCATCGGCGTGGCTCGGTGGGACCTGCTCGCCCGCGAGCTCCTCGGGTGCGACGGTCACGGGCGGCGCACGCCCCGGATGATGAGCCTCCGCCCGGGCAGGCGAGCCGTGGCGGGTGGCTCGGGTGGCGTCCCGGTCGAGGCACCGCGCTTGCGGCCCTTGGCAGGACTGGTCGAAGGCGCAGCCTCAGGCTCGCCTCCCGCGTGGGTCACGCCCAGCACACCGGGCTCCACGGTCTCCACCTGGTCGGCCTCGTCCTCGGGCGACAGCGGCCTGCGCGCCGCGGCGCCGCCACCGCCGGCGCCCGCGACCTCGTCGATGGTGCCGTCCGGCCGGACGATGCGGATACGCGGCGACTCGAGCACGGGCGGCGCGGCCGGGATGCGCACCGAGGAGTCGAGCGGCGCCGTGACCACGAGGTCCAGGGACGGCTTGAGCTCGCCGCCCAGCGCGGACCAGACATCCGCGATCGAGCGGTCCTGGGGCGGCGGCAGGGCGATGGTCGTGAGCACCGGCACGGGCAGGCCCGTGAGGTCGCCAGCGAGGACGTCCGCGGGCAGCACGGGGTAGCGCAGGAAGCACGCGAGCATCGCCGACAGCAGGCGGTGCTCATCCTCGGGTCGCTGCGTCCATGCGGTGATGAGATAGCTCAGCCGATACCGCCGGGGCGGCTGCGCATGCTGCGTGGGCATGCGGTCGGGACCACGCTGGGTCTCCCAGGCGACCTCGCGCCGGGCGGTGTCCTCGCGCACGTCGTACAGGTACAGCGAGACGATGGGGCTGTTCTGGCGCGCCGCCCACTCACGCGTGGGGGCGTCGAACGCGAGGTCCACCCGCGATCCCTCGAGGGCATCCCGCTTGACCAGCGTGCGCAGCGATTCATCGACGTCGTGGATCATCGCGCGGGCCAGCATCGCCCGGTGGCGCCGGAGGTGGCAGACGCCGGGGTGCCGCCGACCGGGCACCCGCTGGTGCCCGAACGGGCAGCGCGGCTCCGGGTCGCACCGGATCGCCCGTTGGGGCATCCCGGGTTGCCCCGACCGCGGTCCGGCGGGCACTTCCGGGAGGGCCCGGCGCCTGCGATCCTCCGGCGCGTCCGTTCCGTCACCGGAGGCCTGACCGTATGCCGACCTATCTGTCGCCCGGCGTCTACGTGGAGGAGGTCGCAGCTGGGTCGCGGCCCATCGAGGGCGTCGGCACGGCCGTCGCCGCGTTCGTGGGGCTCGCATCCCAGGGTCCCATCAACGAGCCGACCCTGGTCACCAACTGGACCCAGTTCACGAGCACGTTCGGCGACTTCACCGAGGGCGCGTATCTCGCCCACGCCGTCTACGGCTACTTCCTCAACGGCGGGGGTGCCGCCTACGTGGTGCGTATCGGTGGCGATGCGCCCGCGGCCGCGGCCCGCGCCGAGATCCCCACCGTCAAGGACGCCAAGCTCGCGGGCTATCGCATCACGGCCCTCGAGTCGGGACCGGCCGGCAACCAGGTCTCGGTCGAGGTGTCCGATGCGAGCGAACCGAGCGAGGACGCGTTCAAGCTCACCGTGCGGGCGCCCAACAAGCCCGAGGAGGTGTTCGACAACGTCTCCATCCGGCGAGGCAAGGAGAACGTCCTCACGGCGGTGAAGGAGCGATCGAAGCTCATCGCCATCGAGGAGGTCGGCGGCAGCGCGGTGGAGCGTGCGCCCGCGCGCGGGCGCATCAGCCTGGCCGGCGCGGAGGGCGCCAAGCCGATGCGCCTGACTCCCGACGACTACGTCGGCGACTCCGCCGATCGCACCGGATTCGGTGGCCTCGAGGCCGTGGACGAGGTGACGATGCTCGCCGTCCCGGACCTCATGAGCCTGTACCAGAAGGGCGCCATCGATCTCGAGGGCGTCCAGGCGGTCCAGACCGCCATGATCGCCCACTGCGAGCTGATGGGCGACCGGGTGGCCATCATCGATCCCCCGCCAGGCCTCAACGCCCAGCAGGTCAAGGAGTGGCGCGTCGACAAGGTCGGCTACGACTCCAAGTACGCGACCCTCTACTGGCCGTGGGTCAAGGTCATGGACCCGCTCACCGGGACGAGCGTGTACATCCCGCCATCCGGCCACGTGGCAGGTGTCTGGGCACGCAACGACGACACGCGTGGCGTCCACAAGGCGCCCGCCAACGAGGTCATCCGGGGAGCCCTGGGCCTCGAGATCGTCATCACCAAGGGTGAGCACGACCAGCTGAACCCCGACGGCATCAACTGCATCCGCTCGTTCCCGGGACGCGGCATCCGCATCTGGGGTGCCCGCACCCTATCGAGCGACCCGGCCTGGAAGTACCTCAACGTCCGACGGCTGTTCAACTACGTCGAGGAGTCCATCCTCGAGGGCACCCAGTGGGTCGTCTTCGAGCCCAACGACCTCAACCTGTGGCAGCGGGTCAAGCGCACGCTCAACGCCTTCCTCGTGCGTACCTGGCGTGACGGAGCGCTGTTCGGCGCCACGGCCGCTGAGGCGTTCTACGTCAAGTGCGACTCCGAGACCAATCCGCCCGAGGTGGTCGATGCCGGCCAACTCGTCGTGGAGGTCGGCATCGCTCCCGTCAAGCCCGCCGAGTTCGT
>JBEVIK010000287.1:0-5638 GCA_040510715.1 Candidatus Limnocylindrales bacterium | reverse complement strand
GGGCCCTCGGACCGCTCGTGGACGTGCACCGGGTCACCGGCGAGCAGGCAGCCCTGGACCTGGCTGCGGATGTGGCGACGCTCCTCGTCCGCGAGCACTTCCCGGCCGATGGCGCGTTCGACCAGGAGCGCCTGGGGACGCACGTCCACTCCATCACCTCGAGCCTGTCGTCGCTCGCGGCGTTCGCGGCGTGGACCGGCGATGGCGAGGCGATGCGCCATGCCCGGGCGTTCTACGACCACGGGGCGGCCACGTTCCGCGATGCCATCGGCTGGTGCCCCGAGTGGATCGGCGAGCCACAGCCCGACCGAGGCGAGTCGAACATCACCGCCGACCTGGTCGAGACCGCGCTCGTCCTGGGCCAGCGGGTGGACCCGGGGTACCTCGACGACGCTGAGGTGTTCGTGCGGGCCAGCCTGCTGCCGACCCAGCTCCGGGACATCTCGTTCGTCGACCCGGCCGACGCCGTGCGCGTCGACCTCGCACGCCGGCTCCAGGGGGCATTCGGCTTCCCGGCGCCATACGGGCACACGCCGGCCGGCTCGGATCGGCTGGACCTCAACCTCGACATCGTGGGTGGCGCCGTCCGCGGACTGTGCCTCGTCACCGACGCGTGTCAGCGGGTCGACGAGCGTGGCCGCATGGCGGTGGATCTCCTGCTCACGCATCACGACCGCGCGACCGTGACGGTGGACCATGACGCCGGGCTGCTCAGCGCGGTGGTCCCGCCGGGGACCCCGCTCGCGATCCGGCGGTCGCGCTGGGTGGAGCTCGAGCCAGACGGGCCGGACCGCTGGGTCGAGGACGACGGCTATCTCGTGCTCTCGGAGCCCCTGCCGGGCGTGCCCGTCCGCGTCCGGCTCCAGGCCGTCACGCGGGAGGTCGTGCTCCACCATCGCACCCGCAGCATCGAGGCCACGCTCAAGGGCAGCGCGGTCAAGAGCATGCGGTCGTTCGGCGCCCCGCTGACGTTTTTCCCCGAGCCGTCCTGACGGGTATCCCGTCGAGTCGGCAGCCGACCGGGACAAGCTTCCCGCGATCGTGACCTGCAACGCATTACAGGTCGTTCCGGGGTCGAGGGCCGGTCCCGCGTGAACGGCCGAGCAGGACTTGACGGGGATGGTGCAATGGATTTCGCCTGACGGACCCACACGCGGGTCGGTCGCGATCGTCCAGACGTCCGAGGAGGGACCGGCGATCTTGAGCGGTGGCGGTCCGGACATGCCTGGCGAGCCTGCGCCCCACGCTGCGCTCGGGCCACGTCCCGTCATCCTCGAGATGCGCGACATCACCAAGCGCTTCCCGGGCGTGGTCGCACTGCGGGGTGTCTCGCTCGAGGTCCACGAGGGCGAGGTGCACGCGCTCGTGGGGGAGAACGGCGCCGGCAAGTCCACCCTCATGCGGATCATGAGCGGTGTGACCACCGACTTCGAGGGCGAGCTGCTCATCGACGGGGAGCCGACCGCGTTCGATGACACCCGAGAGGCGCAGGACGCCGGTGTCGCGATGATCCACCAGGAGCTGAACCTGGTCCCGGAGCTCACGGTCTACGAGAACATCTTCCTGGGCCGCGAGCACCACAACCGGCTGGGCGTCCTCGACCGGGGCTCGATGCGCCGTTCGTCCGAGGCTCTCATGGCCCGGCTCGGGCTCGACATCGAGAGCGACCGGACCGTCGACCGCTTGCGGGTCGGCCAGCGCCAGCTGGTCGAGATCGCGAAGGCCCTCAGCCTCGACACGCGCATCATCGTCATGGACGAGCCCACCTCCGCCCTCAGCGACACCGAGGTGCAGTACCTGTTCCAGGTGATCCGGGGCCTCAGGTCGCACGGCGTGGCCGTCATCTACATCTCGCATCGCCTCGAAGAGATCTTCGCGATCGCCGATCGCATCACGGTGCTCCGAGATGGCAGCGTCGTGGGGACCTCACCCGCCGGCGGCATGACCCGCCGGAGGCTCATCAGCCTGATGGTCGGCCGGGACCTCGAGGCGATGTACCCCAAGGCCGACGTCGAGCTGGGCGACGAGATCCTGCGCGTGGAGCACCTCAGCTACAGCGAAGGACGGCGCCGCGTCCTCGACGACGTCTCGCTGACGGTGCGTCGTGGGGAGATCGTGGGGATCGCGGGTCTCATGGGCGCGGGGCGCAGCGAGCTCCTCGAGGCCATCTTCGGCGTGTTCCCGCCGGCCGACCTGAGCGGCACCGTCCGCCTCGATGGACAGCCCGTCGTGTTCGACTCTCCCGCCGATGCCATCAGGAGCGGCCTCGGCCTCATCGCCGAGGATCGCAAGCTGCAGAGCCTCGTGCTCGAGCGATCGGTGACCGAGAATGCGACGCTCGCGTCGCTCGAGCGGTTCGTCAACCGGGTCCGAGTCATCGACCAGCGAGCAGAGCGACGAGCCGTGCAGGGGATCGTGGACGACCTCGGTGTCCGCACCCCGACCATCGACACGCTCATCACCAACCTGTCCGGCGGCAACCAGCAGAAGGTCGTGCTGGGCCGGTTCCTGTTGACCGAGATCGCCCTGTTCCTGCTCGACGAGCCGACCCGCGGCATCGACGTGGGCGCCAAGGCCGAGATCCACGCGCTGATGGGCCGCCTCGCCACCCGGGGCACCGGGTTCTTGCTCGCGTCGAGCGAGATGCCCGAGCTGCTCGCCGTCTGTGACCGGATCTATGTCCTGTGCGAGGGGCGCGTCACGGCGGAGCTGGAGCGGGCCGCGTTCGACCAGGAAGCGATCATGGAGGCCGCGACCCGCTTCATCGACAAGGTCGGGACACGAGGGGAGGCCGCGTGAGCGCCACGGGGGCGCCGACGGCCGGTGCCGACCTGCCCGGCCGCTCGACCGAGGCCACCCAGCTGTGGCGCCGCCTGGCCCGGAGCGAACGCCTTGCGCTGGCATGCGCGGTCGCGGCGGTGCTTGGCTTCTTTGCGCTCCCGTGGCTGTCCGAGGGCTCGGTGGAGGTCTCAGCCATCGGCCTCCTGGTCAATGGGGCCCGGGGGCTGTCGCCCGAGCTCGCCCTCGTCGTCGACGGCCTGCGCTGGCAGCTGGTGCTCATACCGACGGGCCTGGCGATCACGCTCATCGCACTGTGGCTTCGCGCGGGCGCGGCCATCACCCTCAGCTACACCCGAGCCCGCTGGGTCGCGCGGATGGTGCCCATCGGAGGCCTCGTCGCGTTCACGTGGTTCGTGCTGTACATCCTGGAGGACCGTGACTCGCCGGTCTTCCTGATGGCCGTTGGCGGCACGGGCTTCTGGATCGCCGCGTTCGCGACCGCGCTCATCGTCATCGGGTATCTCGTGGCGGCCCCTCGGCCGCTACCGAGCGCCCTGGCCACCGATGCACGCACCGGTGGTCGCTACCGGGGCACCATCCGACGCTTCCTCGATGACCCCCGAGTGGACCGCCTGGTCGCGCTGGCGTTCCGCTTCCAGAGCTTCTTCGGCCTGGTGATCGTCATCGTGCTCGCCATCATCTTCTCGCCCACCCGCGATGGCGACATCCTGTTCCTGGGCCAGCGCAACCTGTCCAACGTCACGCGCGACGTCGCGGAGACCGGGGTGCTCGCGGTGGGCATGCTGCTGGTCATCATCATCGGTGGCATCGACCTGTCGGTGGGTGCGGTGGTGGCGCTCGCGGCCACGGGCGTGGCGTTCCTGCTGATGCGCGACCTGATGCCCGCCATCCCGGCCATCACCATCATCCTGGGCATGGGCCTGCTCATCGGCTGGTGGAACGGCTGGATGTCCGAGCGGTTCCGGATCCCATCGTTCATCACCACGCTAGCGATGCTGAGCATCGCGCGCGGCCTCGCCCACATCTGGTCCAGCGACATCGCGGTGCCCATCTCCTATGGCTCGGGCGGCGCGGATCCCGTGTTCGAGATCATCGGCGAGCGCATCAACGGGGTGTTCCCGGTCCCCGCCATCATCATGTTCGGGGTCGCCATCGTGATGGGGCTCATCCTGCGCTACACCGCGTTCGGCCGGCACCTGTACGCCATCGGCGGCAACCAGACCGCGGCACGCTTGTCGGGGCTGGCGGTGTCCCGCACCAAGATCGCCGCGTTCATGCTGTGCAGCTTCTTCGCGTGCCTTGCCGGGATCATGCATGCGGCGCAGCTCAACCAGGGCAGCCCCAACGAGGCCGTGGGCTACGAGCTCAATGCCATCGCGGCGGTGGTCATCGGCGGCGCCAGCCTTGCCGGCGGCAGGGGCACGGTCGCGGGCGCCATCGCCGGGGCGTTCATCCTCGGCATCCTCGACAACATGCTCAGCCTCAACAACGTCAACAGCAACATGCAGCTGGTCACCAAGGGCCTGCTCGTGGTGGGCGCCGTGGCGCTCCAGCAGGTCCGACCCCGGAACGTCGAGGCCTGAGACGGCCGCACCCGCGTGGGACGCGCAGGAGGAGGTGGTGTCGATCGGACGAGCGACTGATTGACCGAGCGGGATCCGAGGACGGACCCGGCACATCGATCCCATCGGAGGACCATCACGCATGAACAGGATCATCCGCCTCTGTACGTTGGCGGCGGGGATCGCACTGGCGACCCAATCGGTGGCGCTCGCGCAGGACGCGTGGACGCCGTATACCCCGGAGCAGCTGGGTGGCGGCATCGTCAAGGAGGACGCCCGGGCGGAGGGACCGCTGCCCGCTGGGTGTGCGAAGCCCGCAGCCAAGGACAGCTACGTCATCGGCATGTCCCAGGCCAACCGCGCTGAGCCGTGGCGCGAGGCGATGGACAGCCAGATCGCGGCAGCGGCCGCCGCCTATCCCGAGTTCGAGGTCGTGTTCCAGGACGCGGCGCAGGACAACGCCGACCAGGTGAGCGACGTCGAGAACCTGCTGACGCAGGGCATCGACCTGCTCATCATCTCGCCCAACGAGGCCGCGCCGCTCAACGAGGCGGTCAAGGCGGCGTGGGACGCCTGCGTGCCGGTCATCGTGCTGGACCGCAACCTCGTGGACCCCAACTACTCGATGTTCATCGGTGCCGACAACGTGGCCATCGGCCAGGCGGCCGGTGAGTACGTGGCCAAGTGGTGCGCCGACAACGGCCGGACCGCCTGCAAGGTCGCCGAGATCCGCGGTCTGGAGGGCGCTCCTCCGGCCAAGGACCGTGGCGACGGATTCCGGGCGGGGCTGGCCGCTGGCGGCCTGTCCGACGCCAACATCGTGTTCTCGCAGAACGCCGACTGGCTGCGCGAGCAGGCCGTGCCGGCGGCGGCCGCGGCGTTCCAGGCCAACCCCGACGTGGACGTGGTCTACGGCCACAACGATCCCATGACGGAGGGGGCGTACATCGCGGCGCAGGACGCCGGGATCGACCCGGCCAACGTCCTGTTCGTGGGCATCGATGCCCTCCCCACCCCCGACGGCGGCATCATGTCCGTGCTCGAGGGCCGGATGGGCGTCACGTTCGTGTATCCGACCGGTGGCAAGCAGGCCATCGATTGGGCGCGGTCCATCCTCGTCGACGGCGTGAACCCACCCCTGTGGCTGGTCCTGCCGTTCGACACCGTCACCCCCGAGAACGCCCAAGCGGTGTGCGACGCGTTCGCGTGCCCCGCGGCGGCTGGCTCGGGTGCCGGCGCGAGCGCTCCTGCGAGCGCGGCGCCCTAGCCGGGTC
>JBEVIK010000286.1:0-4943 GCA_040510715.1 Candidatus Limnocylindrales bacterium | reverse complement strand
GGAGCGCCGCGAGGCACAGCCGCACGGGCACGATGACCTCGCCCACGACCACCACGTCGGAGGCCGCGATCAGGTCCTGGACCTGCTGCACCGTGCCGAACACCACGTTCTCGATGGGCACGACCCCGCGGTCGATGCGTCCGGCAGCGACCCCCTCGACGACATCCGCGAACCCGGGCAACCGATCGACGGCCGCTTCGGGGCCGAAGTACGCGATGGCGGCATCCTCGGCGAACGAGCCTGGCTCGCCGGGGAACACGATCCGGGTGGGCGCGGTAGCTGGGCTGCTCACGGGGCTAGCCTACCCGCCCGGCCGGTGCCCTCGGGTGCCCTATCGCAGGAACAGGCGGCAGGCGTCGTTGTCCGTGACCTCGCCGAACTCGTAGCCGAGGCCGTCGAGCAATCGGTGGAGCGAGGCGAGCTCGGCGTCGGGCACCTGGATGCCGAGCAGCACCCGGCCGAAGTCCGAGCCGTGGTTGCGATAGTGGAACAGGCTGATGTTCCAGCCCGCGCTCATGCCCTTGAGGAAGTCGAGCAGGGCACCCGCGCGCTCCGGGAACGCGACGTGGAACAGCCGCTCGTTGTCGGCGCCGGGAGCCCGGCCCCCCACCATGTGCCGGATATGCAGCTTGGCCAGCTCGTCATCGGTCAGGTCGATGACATCGACGCCACCGTGGCGCAGGGAGCCGATCAGGTCGTCCGCCTCCTCGCGGCTGCCGATGCGCAGCCCCACGAACACATGGGCCGCCGCGTCGCTCTCGTAGCGGTAGTTGAACTCGGTCACGCTCCGCGAGCCCAGCAGCGTGCAGAACTCGAGGAAGCTGCCCGGCCGCTCGGGGATGGTCACCGCGAGCACCGCCTCGCGCTGCTCGCCGATCTCCGCGCGCTCGGAGACGTGGCGCAGGCTGTCGAAGTTGAGGTTGGCGCCCGACGCGATGGCCACGAGATCCTGGTCCCGGATGCCGGTCTCGGCGGCGTGGCGCTTGAGCCCCGCGTAGGCGAGCGCGCCGGCAGGCTCGAGGATGCAGCGGCGATCCTCGAACACGTCCTTCATCGCGGCGCAGATCTCGTCGTTGGTGACGATGACCATGGCATCGACCACGTCGCGCGCGATGCGGAACGTGGTGTCGCCGACGCGCTTGACGGCGACACCGTCAGCGAACCGGCCGACGTGCTCGAGCGGGACCACCGAGCCGGCAGCCAGCGAGCGGGCCATGGCGTCGCAGTCCTCGGGCTCGACCCCGATGATGCGCACCTCTGGCCGGAGCTCCTTGATGACCGCGCCGATGCCGCTGATGAGCCCGCCGCCGCCGACCGGGACGTAGACCGCGTCCACCCGGTCGGCCGCCTGGCGCAGGATCTCGATGCCGATGGTGCCCTGCCCGGCGATGACCGCCGGGTCGTCGTAGGCGTGGATGAACGTGAGGCCCTGCTCGCGCTCCAGCTCCCGCGCCCGCGCGTGGGCCGCGTCGTACGAGTCGCCGTGGAGCACCACCTCCGCGCCCCACGAGCGGACGGCGTGGACCTTGATGTCGGGTGTGGTGCGGGGCATCACGATGACCGACCGGCAGCCCAGCCGCTGCGCGGCGAGTGCCACGCCCTGGGCGTGGTTACCGGCGCTGGAGGTCACGACGCCGCCGGCGAGCTCGGCAGGGGTCAGTGCCGCCATGCGGTTGAAGGCGCCCCGGACCTTGAACGAGAACACCGGCTGCTCGTCCTCGCGCTTGAGCCACACCCGGTTGCCGGTCCGAGCGCTGAGCACGGGCGCGTGCTCCAGGGGCGTCTCGCGGGCGACCTCGTAGACCCGCGACAGGAGCGCGGCCTTGAGCACGTCGCCACGAGTCGCGGGCGGTCGGTCGATGGCTGTCATCGGGGCGGCCCGGCAGGCGGGCTCAGGCGGGTCCTGTCACCAGGCGCGCCGACTCGATGCCCCGCTCGTCGCGGCGGCGGAGCGATGCCCCGGTCTTCCAGATGGCGTACTCGAGGGAGTCCGCGAGCGCGATCGCGGACGCCGCGATGATGTTGGTCGCGGAGCCCATGGTGGACCACTCGAGCGTGCCGGCCGTGGAGGTGATGACCACCCGGGTCCGTGCCGCGGTCGCCGCGGTGCCGTCGAGGATGCGCACCTTGTAGTCCACCAGGTGCACCGAGTCGAGCTCCGGGTAGAACGCCGCGAGCGCCTTGCGGAGCGCCGAGTCGAGCGCGTTCACCGGGCCGTTGCCGTCGGCCGCCGTGTGGAGCACCTCGCCGTCCACGGCGACCTTGACGGTCGCCTCGGCCAGCTGCTCCCTCCCCTCGCGCTGCTCCACGAGCGCGGTGTAGTCCACGATCCGGAAGGGCGCCTCGTACGCCGGGGAATGCCGCCGGATGAGCAGCTCGAACGACGCCTCCGCGCCCTCGAACGCCATGCCATCGGCTTCGAGCTGCTTGATGAGCCGCGACAGCTCCTGCGCATCCACGACCCCGTCCAGCTGATGGCCCAGCTGCTCCGCGCGGATGCGCGTGTTGGCCTTGCCGCCCAGCTCGCTGACGACGAGGCGACCCTCGTTGCCGATGCGCGTCGGGTCCACGTGCTGGTAGCTCCGCTCCACCTTGGCCACCGCAGCGCCGTGGACGCCGCCCTTGTGGGCGAACGCGGAGCGCCCCACGTACGGCTGGTAGTCGTTGGGCACCTGGTTCGCGATCTCCGCCACCGTTCTCGACAGCCTGGTGAGGTCGGTGACCTCGCCGCCCCCTACGGGCAGCAGCGGCAGGTCCGTCTTGAGCGCGAGGTTGGCGAGGATGCTCACCATGTTGGCGTTGCCGCATCGCTCGCCGTAGCCATTGATGGTCGCCTGGACGTGGCGCACGCCGGCCTGCACCGCGGCGATGGAGTTGGCGACCGCGAGCTCGGCATCGTTGTGGGTATGGATGCCCCACGTCACCGCGGGCGCTCCAGGGTCGCCGTCGAGCGACGCGCGGGTGTCGTCGAGGATGGCCAGCAGCTCCGTGGTGAGCGTGCCCCCGTTGGTGTCGCAGAGCACGAGCTGCCGAGCACCTGCCTGACGCGCCGCCCGGAGTGTGGACAGGGCGTAGTCCCGGTCGGCCTTGTAGCCGTCGAAGTAGTGCTCCGCGTCGTAGACCGCCTCGCGACCGCGCTCCGCCACGAACGCGATGGACTCGGCGATCATGTCGAGGTTCTCGGCGGGCGTCGCGCCCAGCACCTCGGTCACATGGAGCAACCAGCTCTTGCCGAAGATGGTCACGACCGGGGTCTCCGCCGCCACCAGCTCCCGGAGGTTCGGGTCGTCCTCGGGACGGTTGGCGCGGTGGCGGGTGGAGCCGAACGCGGCGAGCCTGGCGCGCTGCCAGGTCATGGTGCGCGCGGCCGCGAAGAACTCGATGTCCTTGGGGTTGCTGCCCGGCCAGCCACCCTCGATGTAGGGCATGCCGTACTCGTCCAGCATCCGCGCGATGCGCAGCTTGTCCGCCAGCGAAAGCGTGATGTTCTCGCCCTGGGTGCCATCGCGCAGGGTCGTGTCGTAGAGCACCACCGGCCGGAGGCCGGTGCCGGCGGCCTGGTCGCGTCCCTGCTCGCTCATGCCGCGACCGGCGCCCCGAGGCGCTCGAGGACCGCGTCCCGGAAGCCATCGGTGCCCACTCGTGTGAGGCCCTCGCCGCCGGCGCCCAGCAGGTCGCCCGTCCGGTAGCCATCGGCCAGGGTGCGCCGGACCGCCGTCTCGATGGTCGTGGCGACATCCTCACGCCCGAACGACCAGCGCAGCATCATCGCCGCCGACAGGATGGTCGCCGCGGGGTTGGCGAGACCCTTGCCCGCGATGTCCGGCGCCGATCCATGGATGGGCTCGTAGACACCCAGGATGCCGTGCGCGGTGCGGGTCTCACCGAGGGACGCGGAGGGCAGCATGCCCAGCGATCCGGCGAGCACGCTCGCCTCGTCGGACAGGATGTCCCCGAACATGTTCTCGGTGACGATGACATCGAAGATGCCGGGCGACGTGATGAGCTGCATCGCGCACGAATCCACCAGTCGGTGCTCGAGCTCGACGTCCGGGAACCCCTTGGCCACCTCGACCACGACCGTGCGCCACAGCCGAGACGATGCGATGACGTTCGCCTTGTCCACGCTGGTCACGCGCCTGCGCCGGCCGCGTGCCAGCTCGAACGCGAGGCGCGCCACGCGGGCCACCTCGCGCTCGGTGTAGATGAGCGTGTCGTAGGCCTGGCGGCCCTCGGGACCATCGTGGATCTCCTTGCGATCCCCGAAGTAGAGGCCGCCCGTGAGCTCCCGCACGATGAGCATGTCCACGCCCTCGACGAGGTCCCGGCGCAGCGGCGAGGCGTCCAGCAGCGCGGGCTCCGCGGTCACGGGCCGGAGGTTGGCGAACAAGCCGAGGCCCTTGCGGAGGCCGAGCAGGGCCTGCTCGGGCCGCACCTTCGCCGTCGGGTCGTCCCACCTGGGTCCACCGACCGCGCCCAGCAGCACCGCGTCGGCGGCCTGGCACCGGGCGAGGTCCTCGTCGCGGAGCGGGATGCCGTAGGCATCGATGGCTGCGCCACCCATGAGGATGGAGGACCATTCCACGCGGAAGCCGGCATCCGCGCCCACCGCGTCCACCACGGCCTGGGTCGCGGCCACCACCTCGGGGCCGATGCCGTCGCCCGGGATGGCGACGACGCGCCAGGCCTCGGTCACGGCAGGGCCGCGGGCTGGGTCACCGCGACGGGCTCCTCGGACAGGAGCTTCTCGAGCGCGTGGACGTACGCCTCGAGCGACGCCTCGATGATGTTGGTCGATAGCCCGTGGCCCGTGACCGAGTCCACCCGGCCGTCGTCGATGGAGCGACGCGCCTTGACCGTCACCTGACCCTGGGCGTCCTCGCCACCCGACACCGCCCGGATCTCGTAGTCCACGAGCTGGGGATGCCAGCCGAGCACGGGCT